>JBATYN010000266.1:0-18782 GCA_049674125.1 Pseudolabrys sp.
CCCAAGCATCGGATTAAATTCGGAAAGCTCACTGGCGCGGTCGGCAAGTTTCTTCGGGTCGGCCCCCATAGCTGCAGCGACTTCTGCGATTTCCTCTTCGCCATGAGGGAGGAATTCGTGCAGTGGCGGGTCGAGCAAGCGGATGGTCACCGGGCGGCCAGCCATGATCACGAACAATTCCACGAAATCAGCGCGCTGCATCGGTAGAAGTTTCTCGACCGCCGCGCGCCGCGACTTTTCGTCGTCGGCGAGGATCATTTCACGCACCGCCTGGATGCGGCCCTCATCGAAAAACATGTGCTCGGTACGGCATAGACCGATACCTTCGGCGCCGAAACGTATGGCCGCTTTCGCGTCATTGGGTGTGTCGGCATTGGCGCGCACGCCAAGCTTGCGCGCCTTGTCGGCCCAGCCGATCAACGTCGAGAATTCGTCAGAGAGCTGGGGCTCGATCATTTCGACTTTGCCTGCCAGGACCTGCCCGGTAGACCCGTCGACGGTGATCTGGTCGCCCTTTTTGAACGTCTGGCCGCCGGCGGTCATGATGCCCGCAGTGTAGTCGACGCGCAAAGATCCGGCGCCAGAGACACAAGGCTTGCCCATGCCGCGCGCAACGACAGCGGCGTGGGACGTCATGCCGCCGCGTGTGGTCAGAATGCCCTCCGCCGCGTGCATGCCATGAATATCCTCAGGCGACGTTTCCACGCGAACGAGAATGACTTTCTTTCCGTCAGTTTTGAGCTGCGCCGCTTCATCGGATGAAAATACGATTTCGCCACTGGCGGCGCCCGGCGAAGCCGGCAGGCCGGTGGCGATGACGCGCCGGTGCGCACGCGGATCGATGGTCGGGTGGAGCAGCTGATCGAGCGAGAGCGGATCGACGCGTAACACAGCTTCGTTTTTTGAAATGAGGCCTTCATTCGCGAGTTCGACCGCAATGCGGAGCGCAGCCTTTGCGGTGCGCTTGCCCGAGCGCGTCTGGAGCATCCATAGCTTGCCATGCTCGACGGTAAATTCGAGGTCCTGCATGTCGCGGTAATGCCGCTCAAGCACATTGTAGATGCGCTTGAGTTCGGCATAGGCCTTCGGAAGTGTGTACTCCATCGACGGTTTGTCGGAGCCAGCCTCCTTGCGCGCAGCTTCGCTGATTTCCTGCGGCGTGCGGATACCGGCGACGACGTCTTCGCCCTGCGCATTGATCAAAAACTCGCCGTAGAGCTTCTTCTCACCGGTCGATGGATTTCGCGTGAAGGCGACGCCCGTTGCAGACGTGTCTCCCATATTGCCAAATACCATCGCCTGCACGTTCACCGCCGTGCCCCAGCTTTCGGGAATATTGTGCAGCCTGCGATAAGTAATGGCGCGCTGATTCATCCAGGATCCGAACACAGCTCCGATGGCGCCCCAAAGCTGCTTGTGCGGATCCTGCGGAAAGTCCTGGCCCAACTCATCCTTAACGCGCTTCTTGTAGCGCACGACCAGTTCGGCCCAATCGTCGGCGGAAAGATCGGTGTCGAGGCTGTAGCCCTGCCGCTCCTTGTGGTTGTCGAGCAACTCCTCGAAATGCTCATGGCCAACGCCAAGCACCACGTCGGAATACATCGTGATGAACCGGCGATAGCTGTCAAAAGCAAAACGGCGGTCGCCGGATTTCTTAGCAAGCGCCTCAACGGTCTCGTCGTTGAGACCAAGGTTGAGCACTGTGTCCATCATGCCCGGCATCGAGGCACGGCCACCCGACCGCACCGAAACCAGCAGCGGATTGGATTTGTCACCGAATGTCTTGCCGGTAATGCGGCCGACCTGCGCGAGCGCCTTCGCCACCTGAGCGCTCAGATCGTTCGGATACTGCTTGTCGTGCCCGTAATAGTACGTGCAGACGTCCGTAGTAATCGTGAACCCGGGCGGGACCGGCAGGCCTAAATTGGCCATTTCAGCAAGCCCGGCACCCTTTCCGCCCAGCAGATTGCGCATCGAGGCCTTGCCTTCGGCGCGCCCGTCGCCGAAGCCATAGACCCATTTGGCCTTGGACAGGCCGGCAGCGGCCTTCGGCTTGCGCCGCAACCCCTTCCGCACCGTTCGTTTCTTGCTTTTTGCGCTGACGCGCGAACGTTTTCGTTTGGCCATTGGTCAAGCAACGTTGGTGGGACGACGGTCCTTAAAAGCACCGCCAAACGGCCGGATGCAAGTCAGGAATTTGATCTAATGGAAGAGCCCAATGCCGAGCAAGCCAACCAGGATCAGATAGACGGCGACGATAATGTTAAGAAGGCGCGGGATGACAAGAATAAGAATGCCCGCAATGAGTGCGACGATAGGCTGCAAATGCGCAATACCAATGGTCATGACCTTAATCCCCTTTTGCTGATCTTCAACAAATCGCCAGACGATGGCCGGTTCCGAGTTTTTTGTGCCCTTGGGGACATGTCATGAGTCGACGGGTCCGCACCAGCCGGGCAAATAGCGAGCATCGAGACTCTTTGCCAATTTCATCGCCTTTTTGAGGGAGGTCCCAAAGTCCCGTTGCACCGCCTTGCGGTCCATGCGCCGGCGCAGGAAATCCGCCCACAAAAATTCACTGAATGGCGTGGTGTCCTTGGCGAAACCGCCAACGCGCCGAAGCTCGCCGGCAAGGCTTCGGAATGGATCGTCCTTGAGTTTGTCAATCGCTTTCGGAATTTTAGAGAAATCACGGCGGCGGCCGTTCTCATCATAGGGGTGCACCCAGCTGTGATGATCGAGCACAAGCCAAAAGTCATCGGGATCGAGCTCGCTGAGATCGGCCACAACGGTGCACAACACCTTTTGCACCCCTTCGGAATGCAGCGAAAGCGCGAGGTGATGGTGGTCAATCACATAGTGTCGTTTCTTGGGGCCCAGGATCACCGGAATCATGTGATCACCCAGGAAATTTCCGATCTTCTTTGCGCCGCGCTTGCGTAGGCGTTTGCGCTTCTCTTTGACTTCATACATCCCGACCGAAATCTGGGTCGGGCGCAGGTCTGTGATTGAAACAGGAGTGAGAACGGGATCGCGTGCATAGGCTGACATGGACACACCCATTGGCTTTGCCAAATGGCGGGGCCGCCAGCTTAGCCTTCTATTTTGGAAAAATCAGCGACCGCGCGGGTGGCTTCACGGATCTCGTTAAGAAGCTTTAGGCGGTTCTCCCGTAGGGCTTTGTCATCGACGTTGACGGTTACTTTTTCGAAGAAAGCATCTACCCGCGGCCGCAGCTTGGCCATTGCACGCATGGCGGCCGCAAAATCCTCCTTGCCGACAGCGGCAGAGGCCTCCGTCTTGGCGACGTCGACTGCTTCAGCCAATGCCTTTTCTTCGGCGAGTTCATAGCGCTTTGGGTCAGGCGCGCCAGAATAATCGCGCTTGTCTTTCTTTTCTTCGATACGAAGGATGTTCGACGCACGCTTTACGCCGGCGAGCAGGTTCTTGCCGTCGTCAGTGTCGAGGAATTTTCCGAGCGCGTCGACGCGCCGGACGATCAACAGCAAGTCGTCTTGTCCTTCGAGCGCAAAGACTGCGTCGACCAGATCGTGGCGCGCGCCCTGCTCGCGCAGTTGAACTTTGAGGCGATCCGCAAAGAAGGAAAGCAGGTCCGAACACGCAGTTGTGGACGCTTTTGCTATTTGATCCGCCGAAAATTTGTGCAACCGCGGTGTCAAAGATTTGAACCACTCCCTCAGTCGCGCCTCAACAAATTGTCGAAGGCTTATGCGAATTTCATTGTCGAGGATGATTCGAATAACTCCGAGCGCGGCGCGGCGCAAAGCGTAGGGGTCTTTGGAACCAGTCGGCGGCTCGAAGATCGCCCAAAATCCGGTAAGGGTGTCGATTTTGTCGGCGAGAGCGACGGCAATCGAAACTGGGTCGGCGGGAACGAGATCCTCGGGCCCCTTCGGCTTGTAATGATCCTCGAGGGCATGCGCGACCGCTTCATTCTCATCCTGCGCCTCCGCATAGTAGCGGCCCATCAGGCCTTGCAGCTCGGGAAACTCGCCGACAACTTCCGTCAACAAATCGGCCTTGCACAGCTGTGCCGCGCGCTCGGCCTTTGCCCGGTCGGCACCGACAACATCGCCAAGCTGTCCGGCGAGGGACACGATGCGCGCGATACGCTCGGCCTGCGTCCCCAGCTTTTCATGGAATACGATTTGCTCGAATTTCGGCAGCCGGTCCTCGAGCCGCTTCTTCAGATCCGTTTCGTAGAAGAACTTCGCATCGGACAGCCGCGCGCGAATGACGCGCTCATTGCCCGCGACAATCGCCTTGCCGCCGTCAACAGCTTCTTCGTTCGCAACAAGGACGAATTTGTTGACGAGCTTTGCCGTCTGCGGATCGCGTAAGACGAAGCATTTCTGATTGTTGCGGATGGTGGCGCGGATCACCTCATCGGGGATCGACAGGAATGCCTGGTCGAAAGTGCCCATCAACGTCACCGGCCATTCGACCAGGCCTGCGACTTCGGCGAGGAGAGTCTCGTCTTCCACCAGTTCAAAACCTTGCGCGAAAGCGAGGTTCTTGGCGTCCGTCAGGATGATGTCCGCGCGCCGCGCAGCATCGAGCACGACTTTGGCTTTCTCGAGTTTGGCGACGTAATCGTCGAAGCGGCGCACCTTGAACGGCGCAGGCGCCATGAAGCGGTGGCCGCGCGTTTCGTCACCACCTTTGATGCCGTCTATGTGGAGCGGCACAACGACCGGTTCTTCTGTTTCCGGACCAAACGTCGCAACAATGGAATGAAGTGGGCGCACCCATGACAAGGAACCTGGGGTCGCGGAACGCTCGCCCCAGCGCATCGATTTCGGCCAGGGGAACGTTGCGATCGTCGCGTGCAATACGTCCTTGATGACCTCGACCGCGTCCCTGCCCGGCTTCTCGATCACCGCAAAGTAGAAATCGCCTTTCTTGTCGGGCTGTACCTTCGCTTCGCTGATCGATTTCAAGCCGGCCGCTTTCAGGAAGCCGGCGATTGCGCCTTCGGCGGCGCCGACGCGTGGGCCTTTTTTTTCTTCCTTGATGTCGGGCTGACGCGCGGGAATGCCGTGCACTGACAGTGCGAGCCGGCGCGGCGTGGCAAACGCCTTGGCGCCTTCGTAGACGAGACCCGCCTCGACCAGCCGGTCCGTCACCAGCTTGCGCAAATCCTCAGCCGCGCGCGCCTGCATACGCGCCGGGATTTCCTCAGACAGGAATTCGAGCAGAAGATCGGGCATGTCGGCCAGAATGTGAAAAAATCGCGTCGAGTGGGGTCTGCCTAGCAAGGCAGCATGCGGCTGTCACCCTTACCGCGCACGCTTTACCAGCCTCCACCGCCGCCGCCACCTCCGGAGCCACCACCGCCGCCGGAAAAACCGGACGACCCGGACGACACGGGGACCGCGCTCGCAAGGGCGCCGCTAATGCCCGCAACCGAAGATGAAACTACGGTCCCGAAATTGCTGCCCGACCAGCCGCCACCCGAGCTCCAGCCCGGCTGGTAGGTGCTCATCGGATCCGCGTGTCCGGGATGAGCGCGCCTCAGGGCCGCGGCGAAGGCGTCGGACCAGGGTTTTTCCACATCAAGCGCGACGGCATATGGCAGCAATGCCTCAAAGCGATCCGAAGTGATCTCAGGCGCACTCATGTTGAGACTATCGGATTCCGCCGTCTCGAGATACAGCCGGAAACCCTTGAGCTGGTCCATGATCGGGCGGCCGAGTGCTGTCGGGGCGCGCATCAGGTAAAAGAACAAGCCGTTGATCGTCGTGAATGCGGTCACCAGCACAAAAGCGAACGGGTAGTTCTCGATGTACGACCACAGCGCCGGCAACGCATCTTTCAAATTGTTGGGCGATACCACCTGCAAGATTGATGTCGAAATTGAAATGAACACCGCAAAAAAAGCGACCGATATTATGCCGCGCACAAGAGATTCAAATTTGGCACCGCTGAACAGGACTTGCAGAATTTGTACGCCTAGAATGCCGGCGACAAAGCCAGCAAATGCAAACCCGGCAAGGATTGCCATATCCTGGTCTCGCAGCCCACCGAACGCGATCACGCCAATGACGACGGCGACCGTCATGGCGAGCCCCGCGGCGACGTAACCGAGATTGCGGCGAAAGAAGCGATTGCGGTTTTCCGACTCAATGCTTTTTGTAAAATTATCGCCGGCTTTAGCCACGGCGGAGCTGTGTGCGCTGCTGATCGTGGCCGCGCCGCCCTCATCATTCACCCACGTGAGAATGGCGCCCTCGCCCGCCGGGAGCGAATTGAAACCGCCGGGCGGCTCCTTGCCGGTCGACTTCAGCGTCATCGTGCCGGCGCGATCGTCGAACCGCAAAAGGCCCTTTACCGCGAGAGACAAAGCGGCCGCTGTGAACGCTCGCCATTTTTCGCGGCCGAAACCCCAGTCGCGAATGTAATTCGCGAGCGCCGGCGATATCGCCGCGGGCGGTTCAAACAGCGGAATGATGGCGCCGCCTTTGGGATCGCGGCCAACGGCCGTCCAGGCCGCGAGATAGTAGCCGAGCACAAGCACGAGCCCGACGCCGCCGAAAATCCATTGCCGATTATCGAAAATCTCGTACCACAGCAGGGCGTTCTGGCTCGGCGGGTCTACAGCATCCGCGGGGATTTCGGCTACGACGGTTAGACCTTCGCCGGGCGCCAGCCGGCGCGTGGTCTCAACGCTGAGCGTTCCAAGGGCGCCAAGGCTGCCTCGCCAATCAGTGCCCCGCGCGCCGACCCGTCCGGTAAAGGCGGACCAGCGCACGGGTTCTCCTCCCGCAACAAATTGCAAATTGTAGGACGCCGACAAAATCGGGAAGCGCCAGAAATTGCCGGTCACGTTCCAGTTGAGTTCCGGCTTGCCATCAAACCACCGAACTTGCCGGCCGGTTTTGTAGCGAAAAACGTAAGTGTGCTCGCCGTAGGGGACAATCGTGTCCTTATCGCCGGCGTAAATGCGGATGATGCCGTGTTGGCGCGTTGTGGAATACTTTTCCGGTCTTCCGTCACGTTCGACACCCAGCAGACTGAAATCGACTTCGCGCAAGGTGCCGCCGGCATCCCGGAAAGTCAGTGGAAAGTCACGGTAGATACCGTGCCTGATTTCCCGCCCTTCAGCCTGGACTCGAACAGTTTCGACGACATTCATCTCGCCGTTCCTGGCAAGACGGACATCAGAATCAAATGATTGGATGACCTCGGCTCCGAACGCAACGCCCGAAATAGCCAACAGGCCCAGCGCAAAAAGCAACTGCGCCGTCCTTGCCAGCGCGCGGCGCGGTCGGGCGGACGCTGCCGGGTGATCGATCATCACGCAGGAGGTCCTGCCTGCAGGCTGACCTGCGGCACAGCGCGGTCACCGTCCGAAGCTTCGAAATATTGGCGCTGCCCAAACCCAAAAAGCCTGGCAATAAGATTGCTTGGGAAGGACTGCGCCAGCACATTCTGATTGCGGACCGTCCCGTTGTAATAACGGCGCGCCATCTGAAGTTCCGTTTCCAGCTGACTCAGTTGCTGCTGGAGATCGAGGAAATTGCTGCTCGCCTTGAGATCGGGATAGTTCTCCGCCAGTGCAACGAGTTTGCCGAGGGCAAGCGAAAGAGCGCCTTCCGCTTGCGCGCGGCTCGCGACATCATTGTCGGGCAGCGCGCGCGCCGCTCCGCGTAGCCGCGTGACCTCCTCCAGGACAGACCGTTCGTGTCCGGCATAGCCTTTGACCGTTTCCACCAAATTGGGAACCAGATCAGAGCGTCGCTTGAGCTGCACGTCGATGCCGCTCCAGGCCTCATTCGCCATTTGACGCGTGCGCACAAGGCTATTGAAGGTAATGATTAGATAAAGAAAGAACGCCGCACCGATGACGAGAATGATCCAGAGCAGCATGGCCTTTGGGCGCCCCCACGCCAGATGATTCGGTTATAGCACATCGACAGCGATCGGCTCGCGGCCGCCGGCTTCCGGAAGGCTCATTCCGCGCCGCCGCCATCCGTTTTTAGCCAGGCGTCTCCACAGGCCTTCGCCAATTCGCGCACGCGTAATATGTAACTCTGGCGTTCGGTGACCGAGATGACACCGCGCGCATCCAGAAGATTAAATACATGGCTTGCCTTGATGCACTGGTCGTAAGCCGGCAATGCCATCAAGTGGCGTTCTTTCTTGCCGTCAACCCAACCGGCGGCGAGATATTTCTGGCAGGCGGCTTCCGCCATTTTGAATTGCTCGAACAACATTGTTGTGTCGGCAAATTCGAAATTGTGCCGCGAATATTCCTGCTCGGCCTGCAGGAATACATCGCCATAGGTGACTTTCTTCTCGTCAGTGCGGCCGTTGAAGTTAAGATTGTAAACGTTGTCGACGCCCTGCACGTACATCGCGAGGCGCTCGAGCCCATACGTGAGTTCGCCGGCAACTGGCGCGCATTCGAATCCCGCGACTTGTTGGAAATAAGTGAATTGCGACACCTCCATGCCGTCGCACCAGCATTCCCAGCCGAGCCCCCAGGCGCCAAGTGTCGGGCTTTCCCAATCGTCCTCAACAAAACGAATGTCGTGGACCTTGGGATCGATCCCGATTGTCTTGAGCGAATTGAGGTAGAGCTCCTGGATATCCGGCGGCGACGGCTTCAGGATGACCTGGAATTGGTAATAGTGCTGCAGCCGGTTTGGGTTTTCGCCGTAACGCCCATCCTTCGGGCGGCGCGAGGGCTGCACGTATGCGGCATTCCAAGGCTTCGGTCCGAGTGCGCGTAATGTCGTGGCCGGATGAAAGGTGCCCGCCCCCACTTCCATGTCGTACGGCTGGAGGATAACGCAGCCCCAGTTTGCCCAGTATTGCTGCAACGCAAGGATGAGGCCCTGGAATGACCGAGACGGGTCCAGGTCGCCTTGATGCGCGCGCTCGCTGGCACGAAGTTTGGCTTCAGCCATCGGATGGATACTGATTCTTAAGCACGGGAATAGATTCGACCCTAGTGGCGGGCCAATTGAGGGTCAAGTCGCGGCCAATTTACGCGTTGTTGAACACGCACTGTTACCCACCAAAGGAACAAGAAGGGACGTGGGAATACAGCAATGCTCGCTTTTCAGCTCATTGGTTGGGTGCTGATCGCGCTGTTCTTCGGCGCCATGATCGGCTGCCATCAGCGGCCGCTCAAACGCTAACGACCGTGCGGTCGATCACCAACTTGGTAAATTTTTTAAAGCCGATATTCGCCGGTCGCGGGATCACGGCGTAACGTCGGGCGACGTTCCGCATCGGTAATTTTCGCCTTTACCCGCCGCGCCTGTTCGAGCTCATCGTTGATCCGGCGCGCTTCCTTGACCGCCCAATGTACGATCATAGCTCCGCCCATTGCGGCGAGTGACCACTTTACGAGCGGTGACAGCAGAAATGTGGGCATAGGCAGCTCCGATCCGGTAGCAACGAGTAAAGCGTCGTTTGCGAAGGCGGCATTTTCGGGGCGCCGTCCACACATGCGGCATCACGTCCCGGCTGGCCGAAATATCGGTAAATAAGCTAGCCTCATCTAGGGTGATTTCAATAAAGGCGCCGCAACGGCCATCGCGAATGGCCGCCAGGCCGCGGAGGAGCCATGACCAGCCGTATAACGGCCCCCTGGGCGATGTCGACCTTAGTCGCGGGCGGGCTGGCACTCTGGTCCTGCGTCTGTGGAGCGGCAGACGCGTGGCCTAGTCGCCCGGTGCGGTTCATCGTTACGCTTGGACCGGGCAGCGGCGTTGATATCGGCGCGCGGCTGATTGCCGATAAACTTTCGGCGCGCTGGGGCCAGCCCGTTGTCGTGGAAAATCGCCCCGGCGGGGACGGCATCCTCGCCATTACCGGTTTTCTCGGCGCTCATGACGATCATGTCCTGCTGGTTTCACCGGTGAGTTCGTTCACCGCCCACCCCTATTTCCACGACAAGCTTCCGTACGAGCAGCGCGATCTCATTCCAATTGCACGCATCTCTAAGACCGTCGTCGCTGTCAGCGTCCCGGCCTCGCTGAACGTCAATTCGCTGAAAGAACTTGAAGCGCTGGCGCGTGCCAAGCCCGGCCAATTGAACTGGACTACAGCTACCGGCTTCACCGACTTCGTGTTTGCCGGATATTTACACACCGTCGGCCTCAACATGGCGAAAGTGCCATACAAAAATCCAGCCGGCGCGGTCACGGATCTCGCAGCCGGTGTCATCCAGGTCTACATGCCGGCTTACGCAATTGTGCGCCCGCAGGTCGAAGCAGGGACGGTGAAGGTCCTCGCTGTTACCAATCGCGAACGCGCGCCTGCAATTCCTGACATACCGACAGCGGTCGAGGCAGGTTACCCTTCGCTCGAATTCGACGGCTTGGTCGGGCTATTTGGACCGCCGGGAATTACGGACGAGGTGCGCAACAAGATCGCCGACGATATCCGCGCGGTCGCGTCCGATCCTGAGATCGTGAAGAGACTGACCGCGACCGGACAAATCGTCAGCCCGGGAAATGCCGCCGAGTTTGCTGCCTCAATCGAGCAGCAACGGGCGCAAGTCGCGGCTGTGGCGAAATTGTTCGGCAACAAGCCGATCCAGTAAGCAACGAACGCTCGGGTCGCTTTCTATAATCCGTAGCGGCCCCACAACGCGCGTATTTCCAGCGCCGAAATAACATCGTCGGCAAGACCTGGCTGATTGCCGAACGCGTTGACGAGATTGACGCCGGGCAACCGGCGGCCAAACAACGAACGATCGGCAGAAATGAGGGGCATATGCACTTTCTCGCCATAGCGTTCGCGCAAGGTCGACCGTAAATCGCCGATGCGATCTGCAAGCCCGAGTTCGATCGCTTTCTGCGCCGCCCAGAATTCACCCGAGAACAGCATTTTGTCGGAGCCCTTGAGCCTCGAACCGCGGCGTTCCTTCACCAGCGCGATGAAGTGTTCGTGGATGTCCTGCTGGATCGCTTTGATCCGTTTTACATCGTCTGGCTTCTCCGGCAGGAACGGATCGAGCATCGCTTTGCGGTCGCCGGACGTGTAGAGCCTGCGCTCAATCCCGACCTTTTCCATAAGTTCGTGAAAGCCGAAGGACGCGCCCACGACGCCGATCGATCCTACAATCGAGAAATCGTTGCAGATGATTTCGTCGGCGGCGCAGGCAAGCATGTAGCCGCCGGACGCACCGACATCTTCCACGAACGCTAGGACCGGCAGTTTCTTTTCCTCGGCCAACTGCCGGATGCGCCGAAAGATCAGATGGGATTGCGAAGGCGAGCCGCCCGGTGAATTGATGACCAGTGCGACTGCGCGGGCGCGCGGGGTGCCGAAAGCTCGTTCCAGGGACCGGGCGATCGTGGACAGCAGCAGCCCGGGCCGCAGGGGGCTTACGACCCCGATGACACCCGCAATGCGCACGACAGGAACGACAGGGATGTCACGGCGGAACCGCCGCGGAACGAGTCGAGCAAATAAATTGATGGCGGATTTACCGAGATTGGATTGGGACGGATTCACAGAATTGGCCATTTCAATCAGATAGGCAGCCAGTACCCCTTAAGTCAAAGCCTGGTCGATACCCAGACGCTATAGGTATCCAATTATCGCATCGCATCAATTTTTGGCGATCTGCACTGAAAGTACCCAATGTTGCCTATTTTTTAACTTTGGAATGCTTTTTGCAACGCAGTAGGCGCCACCCTCGAGTGGTTATTTGGATGAGGCGGATCGATGGATCCTAAAATCGCACTCCTGTTCCTGTTGATCGGCGCCGTTATTGTGCTTTCTCATCTCAGCGACGAGAATCTGGACCGCATGCGCCGCCAACTCGCTGAAAGGCGTTGGCGCGAATTTGTGCCGCGGCGGCGTAGAGCTTAGGCAGACCCGCCCTGGCGCTCACGCGTCCGCAATGTTGAGCGTTTTCCCTTCGCGTAACACTGCCTCAGCTGCCGCCGTCGGCCGGCCGTGTTCATCATTGAGTGTAAGAGCAGGATAAGCGGTCGGCGGACCCTTAACGGCTTTGACCGCGCGCACGAGCACGCGAATCGCTGGCGCGCCCTCACGCGGATGCACCGGCAGGAAGGCGATGCTGCCGAACGCGGTGCGCAGCGCATCGATGACCTCGTCGATACCGTCTGCGCGCCAAATCAACGTCAATACACCATGCGGCTTTAACAGCCACGTGGCGCTGCCGACCCAGCGCGCGAGCAGTCCGGGTGCGCCGACATGTGCGAGTCTCCGGCGGGGGTCGGGCGAAACATTCTGGTGTCGCGCATCGTGAAACGGCGGGTTCATCAACACGCGGTCAACTGTGCCCGCTGAAAACCCGGCAGCTTTGAGTGCCTCAATATTTTCGGCATCAAGCGTAAGTGCGCTGGTTCGGCCATCCAAGCCATTGAGTTCCGCATTGCTTGCCGCAAGCGCGCATAGTTCGGCGTCGATCTCGATCAGCGTGACTCTCAATTCGGGAATGCGCACGCCGAGCGCAAGACCGGCGGCGCCAACACCGGAGCCAAGATCGACCGCATGTTCACCGGCGCGCGCTGCCGTCGCCGCCGCCAACAGGATTGCATCATGTCCGACACGATGCCCACGCAACGGTTGGCGTACGCGTAGCCTGCCGCCGAGGATTGCATCTTCGCTGAATTCGCTGTCAGCTCCCATCGGGACGCAGCTCATGGCCGAGTCCGGCGTCTTCCAGAAGCTTCCGCGCTCGCAATTCATGATCCTCTATTACGAGCACACGGCGCGGCAGGACGCCGAGCGAGCCTTCCAGCACGCTCATATTCTGATCGAACACCAGCGGACGAATTCCAGCGCTTTCCAGCAATGCCACCACCGCCGAGACCAAAACCGCATCGTTGGTACGAATAAGTTCGCGCATGACCCTATGTCCAGGCTAGACAGCGGGAATAGCGGGCGGCGGCAGGTGTTGTTCTGGTCGCCACTTGCAATCCTCTTGCCCAATGCGGCCGCGTCAAATTGCGGTGATACGACAATCTACCGCACTTGCCGCATTAACACAGCGTTTCTATGCTTACGTTTTCTCAGTGCGGGAGATCAGTTTTGGCCGTCGTCCTTCCGTTTGAAAGTCCGAATCTCGCCTCGCTCAATCGTCTCGCCGATCTGGTGGCACCGGACATGGAGCGCGTCAACTCGACGATCCTGGCGCGCACCGGATCCGAAGTTGCCATGATACCCGAGGTTGCCAATCACCTCATCTCTTCTGGCGGCAAGCGGCTGCGCCCAATGCTCACTTTGGCAATGGCCCGGCTCGCAGGCTATTCGGGCGACGGGCATATCAAACTCGCGGCGGCCGTGGAATTCATGCACACCGCTACGCTTTTGCACGACGATGTCGTCGACGAGAGCGACATGCGCCGCGGCAAAGTCGCGGCACGCATGCTGTGGGGCAATGAAGCCAGCGTACTGGTAGGCGATTTCCTGCTCGGTCAAGCCTTTAAAATGATGGTCGAGGTCGGCAATCTGCATTCACTCGACATCCTCTCGTCCGCAGCCGCCGTGATCGCCGAGGGCGAAGTGATGCAGCTCGGCACTGCAAAGAACACAGCCACGAACGAGGATGAATACCTGGCGGTCATCCGAGCCAAAACTGCTGAATTGTTCGCGGCGGCTTGCGAAGTGGGGCCAGCGTTGGCCGCAAAGGAGAAGGCCGAGCTTGCAGCCTGCCGGTCGTTCGGCATGAACCTCGGAATTGCTTTTCAGCTCATCGACGACGCACTCGACTACGGCGGAAAATCCGCCAAGCTCGGCAAGAATATTGGCGACGATTTCCGTGAAGGCAAAATCACCCTTCCAGTTGTCCTGTCGTTCCGGCGCGGCACTGAAATTGAACGCGCATTCTGGAATCGGACGCTCGCTGACGCCGAAGTCCGCGATGGCGACCTGGATCAGGCTATCACCTTGATGGCCAAGCATCACGCCATCGAAGATACGGTCGGGCGAGCCCGCCACTATGGCGCAATCGCAACCGACGCGTTGGCGCTCGTGCCTGCATCGGAGATGAAATCAGCGTTGGAAGAAGCGGTCGCGTTCTGTATTGGCCGCGCGCATTAGGGCGCACAAAAAATATCAGCAATTTGTGTTGGGGGCTGAACCAAGCGTCGTCGGCTTCACCCACCAATTTTTGTGCTCTTTCACAAGGCGCTGCGACGCCGCAGCAGCTTCATCACGGCAGCCGAAGAGAGCAAAACATGTCGGACCAGATCCCGACATGCGCGCGAGTTTAACGCCAGACAACCCACGCAGCGCGGCAAGCACCTCCGCAATGACGGGCTCACAAGCAATCGCAGCAGATGTGAGATCATTGCCGTGCTGCTCCAGAAATTCAATCAGTTCGTCAACGTCGTGCGGTACATCGGCAATATCGCTGCCACGTTGCCCATTCCTGAGTTTGCCAAAAACATCTCGCGTCGCCAGTGGCACGCCAGGATTGACGAGCACTGCCGGAAGCGCCGGTAGATCGAGCGGATCGGATAGCAACTCGCCAATTCCCCGCATAATGCGCGGACGCGGATCAAGGCAGACCGGGACATCGGCGCCAACGGCACGTGCCGCCAAGAAAAGGCGCGGATCGTCGAGGGCCAGACCGTTGGTACGAGCTATGAGACGCAAAGCTGCTGCCGCGTCCGCAGATCCGCCCCCGAGACCTGCCGCTACGGGTACATTCTTCTCAAGCAGAAAATGCCCAGCTTTGACATCGGCGATACGTCCGCGAACCGCCGCAACCGCTTTGAAAACCAGATTATCAGCAGACGATCCCGTCTTGCCGGCAAAGGGGCCGATGATCTCGAGCCCGTCTTGAGAGGTTCGCAGCGTCAGCGTGTCGGCGACATCAGCGAATACGACAAGGCTTTCGAGTTCGTGATAGCCGTCTGCGCGGCGGCCTATTACCCGCAATGTCAGATTGATCTTGGCAGAAGCCTTTTCGACCAGCGTCGCGCTCACGCAATGAACCTGTCCGTTCGCGCCGCAATTAGCCGCCGTCGCCGCTCTTCTTGCCAGCTTTCGCCTGCGACGATGTCTCCTCGGGCAACCCTGATTTGATCTTCTCCTCGATTTTGGGAAGGTCCTCGGGATCAGGCTTGAGGTCGCGCGCATGGGCCCATTGGAATTTGGCCTCAAGCACGCGCCCCACGCGCCAATAGGCATCGCCAAGGTGATCATTGATAGTCGGATCTTCCGGCTTTAATTCAATGGCGCGCTCAAGCTGCTTGGTCGCTTCATCATAGTTGCCAAGCCGGAAATATGCCCAACCAAGCGAGTCCACGATGTAGCCGTCATCCGGACGCTGCTGGACGGCTTTCTTAATCATGTCCATGCCTTCGTCCAGGTTGATCCCCTGATCAATCCAGGAATAGCCAAGATAATTGAGCACGTGCGGTTGATCCGGATAGAGCTCAAGCGCCTTCTTGAGATCTGCTTCTGCCTTTGGCCACTGCTTTGATCGCTCGTAGCAGATGCCGCGGAAATAGTAGCCGACCCAATTGGACTTTTCCGGAGTGGGAACAGCGACGATCCCTTTAGAATAAACATTGGCACATTCGGCAAACTTTTTGTGCCCGCGCAGGACGTTGCCAAGCGCCATGATTGCTTCTTGGTCGTCCGGATGCTGTTTGATCAGCCCCTCGAGATGTTTCTGCGCTTCGTCGGCCCGATCAAGACTATCAAGATTGGCGGCCATTTGGATGGCGGCATTGCGATGCAACGGCGAATTCGCCGGCACGCGCTCATAGATTTTGATCGCCAGCTCGGGCTTCTTCAGCGATTCATAGAGATCGGCAAGCGACAACAGTGCCAACGGATGCGTCGGCGCCAAAAATAGCGAAAGCTGGAGATAGACCAAGCCGAGGTCTTCACCACCACGGCGGCCGAGCGAAGCACCGAGACCGTAGAGCGCTTCGGCGGCACCCATCTGCGCATTCGAAACAAGCGGCGGCAATTTCTCGCCGGCCTTAAGCTTGTCCATTGCCTCGACCACAAGCGGATGACGCGGCAAAGCTTTGTCGAAGGTCTCGAAAATCACCAGCGCTTCTTTTGGCGAACGATTGCGCGATGTCCAGCTGCCATAGGCTTCCACCACTCTCAGCGCGGTCGGGTCGAGCTTGTAGGCATGCTCAAGACGCTTACCGGCTTCCTTCGCGTTGCCAGCGATGTCGTAGATCAGCCCGGCATGCAGCTCCTTGAAGATCGCGTACCAGTCTGGACCAGCAAGGTGGTCGATGGCGCCGACGGCGCCCTTGGCATCGTTGGTGCCGTACGAAGCCCATGCCGAAAGCAATGTTGCCGTGAGATCTGTAATGGGTCCGCGGATCGATTGCGCCAAATCGCGACGTGCCGCGGGATACTGCTTTCGCTTGATTTCACCCACGCCGAGCACCAGCCGGGCGACACGATCATTCTTGTCGGCCTGAGAGACACGTTCGGCGAATTTCACAGCCTCATCGACGTCGCCGTCGACCAAGAATGACAAGAAGGCCCGATCGAGCAATTCGCCGTTGGCGGGATCGCGCTTAAGCGCAGAGCGGTAATATGCGGCAGCAGCCGCGGCGTCGCGCTGCTGACCGGCATGGCGGGCGGCGAGATAACTGCCCGAAGCTGTCGTGCCGCCTAAATCCAAGGCACTCAAGGGCTGCGCGGAGAGTTGGTATGGTGCTGTCGCGAAAAAGGCGGCAAGCGCGCTGCCGACGATGCAGCGGCCTAAGCTCGAAGACGTCACGGGCGATGCTCCAATGAAGCGGCTGGCCGCGGATGCGCGCGGACCGCCGATGTTGCGCAGAGAATGGCCTTTTTGCGCCGTTCCCGCAAGAACTCAAGGGCGGCGCGCGTGGGATTACCTTGAAAGGCTCGATGTGGCGGTATCGTGACGGCAGTGTCCCGCGCAAATCACATATTCGGGTAGTTTGGCCCGCCGCCACCCTCAGGTGGAACCCATGTAATGTTTTGGTTGGGGTCCTTGATGTCGCAAGTTTTGCAGTGGACGCAGTTCTGCGCGTTGATGACGAATTTCGGCGAACCCGACTCTTCAACCCATTCATAGACGCCGGCCGGGCAATAACGCGCCGACGGGCCAGCGTACACATCGTGCTCGGACTTTTTCTGTAGTCCAAGATCGGCAACACGAAGATGGACGGGCTGATCTTCTTCGTGATTCGTATTGGACAAGAATACCGATGACAGCCGGTCAAATGTCAGTTTGCCGTCGGGCCTTGCATAGGCAATTGGCGTACATTCAGACGCGGGTTTGAGCGAGGCGTAATCCGGCTTGCCGTGCTTGAGCGTGCCAAACAACGAGAACCCCAGCGTGCTTGTCCACATGTCGAGCCCGCTGAGCGTGATCCCGAGAAGCGTTCCGAATTTCGACCACAAGGGCTTGGCGTTGCGTACCTTCCACAGGTCCTTGCCGATCGCAGATCCGCGCCATGCCGCTTCGTAGTCCGCCAGTTCGTCGTGACTGCGGCCGGCAGAAAGCGCTGCGGCGGCAGCTTCCGCCGCCATCATTCCGGACAGCATTGCGTTGTGGCTGCCTTTGATGCGCGGCACGTTCATGAAACCCGCATCGCAGCCGACCAGGACCCCACCTGGAAAGGCCAGCTTCGGCACCGACTGGTAACCGCCCTCGGTCAGCGCACGCGCGCCATAGGCAAGCCGTTTGCCACCAGCAAAAGTGTCTCGCACCGACGGATGGGTTTTGAAACGCTGGAATTCCTCGAACGGTGAAAGGTATGGATTGGAATAATTGAGGTGCAAAACAAAGCCAACCGACACCAGACTGTCATCGAGGTGATAGAGGAACGAGCCACCGCCGGTCGCGCCGTCGAGCGGCCATCCGAAGGTGTGCTGCACCAGACCTTTGCGATGCTTCTCCGGCGCGACCTGCCACAGCTCTTTCAAGCCGAGCCCGAATTTCTGCGGCTCGCGCTCATTCGCAAGGCCATATTTCGCAATCAATTGTTTGCCGAGATTGCCGCGCGCGCCTTCCGCGAACAAAGTGTATTTCGCGCGCAATTCCATGCCGCGCGTAAAATTGTCCTTCGGCTCGCCGTTCTTGCCAACGCCCATATCGCCGGTGGCAACACCCGACACCGCGCCGCTGGTATCGTAGAGAATTTCCGTGGCGGCAAAGCCAGGATAGATTTCGATGCCAAGGCCTTCGGCCTTTGTCGCTAGCCAGCGGCAGACATTGCCGAGCGAGACAATGAAGTTGCCGTGATTGCTCATGAGTGGCGGCATCATAAAATTGGGAAGCCGCAGCGCGCCGGCGGCCGACAGATAATAAAATCGATCGTCGGTTACGGCGGTTTTGATCGGCGTGTCCTCGGTGCGCCAGTCCGGCAGCAGCCGATCAAGGCCGACCGGATCGATCACCGCTCCTGAGAGGATATGGGCACCAACCTCGGACCCTTTTTCCACCACCACCACAGAGATGTCCGGGCCGATTTGCTTTAGGCGGATGGCTGCGGAGAGGCCGGAAGGCCCCGCGCCAACGACAACAACGTCAAATTCCATTGCCTCGCGGGCGGGTAATTCGGCCATGACGCTCTCCTCAGCCAATTGTCCACTTTTGCACACGGGGCGGCAATCGCGCAGTCCTCGTGCTAATGTGCATAAATGATGGGGCCCAGCGACAACCCGGCGCGCGACCTGCTCGAATTCTACGCTGCGACTGGCGTGGACGCCCTCTTGGGCGAAGGGCCCGTTAATCGCTTTGCTGAAGTTGATGCGCCGGCATCCCCTCCCCGCATCGCGCCGCAAGTTACACAGGTGGCAGACACCGAATCCAG
>JBATYN010000267.1:0-2938 GCA_049674125.1 Pseudolabrys sp.
CACATAAACACGACGGCCGGGCTTGGAGATGCGTTCGATCTCGCGGATCACCGGTTCGCCGTCGAAGTATTTCAACTCGATCTCGAGTTCGGATCGGCCACTGGCATGCGCAACACTGGCATAGCCACGAATAAAGCCTTCCGTCTTGAGCACCTCGCACACGCGTTCGCGCTGCTTGGAGCCCGGCATCGAGACCTTCGATTTACTGCGCATCTGAGCATTGCGGATGCGCGTGATCATATCGCCGATCGGATCGTTTACTGCCATCGCGCCCTCCTACCAGCTCGACTTTACAAGGCCAGGAATCAGACCTTTGGAGCCAAGCTCCCGCAACGCGATACGGCTCAAACGGTGCTTGCGGTAGTAAGCGCGCGGACGCCCGCTGAGCTCGCAACGATTGCGCACGCGTACCCTCGAAGAATTGCGCGGCAATTCGGCCAGCTTCAGCGTGGCAGCAAAACGCTCCTCCATCGGCAGTTTTTTATCATGCGCGATTGCTTTGAGCTTTGCGCGCCGATTGGCGAATTTCTTCGCCATTTTCCGCCGCCTGTTATTCTTCTCTATCGAACTCTTCTTCGCCATACTTTCGCTCCTTGCGGTTCCGCGTATGAGGCCAAGCCTCACTGCCGGAACGGGAAGTTGAACGCGGTGAGCAGCGCGCGCGCTTCGTCATCATTTCGCGCACTGGTGCAAACGGTAATATCGAGACCCCACGAATCAGTGACTTTGTCGAAGTCGATCTCGGGGAACACGATGTGTTCCTTGATGCCGAGGCTGTAGTTGCCACGGCCATCGAAGCTTTTCGGATTGAGACCGCGGAAATCGCGGATGCGAGGCAGCGCGATGTTCACGAGGCGGTCGAGGAAATCATACATGCGCGCCTTGCGCAGCGTGACCTTGCAGCCGATGGCCTGCCCATCGCGCAACTTGTATGTGGCGATCGACTTGCGCGACTTGGTGATTACGGCCTTCTGACCGGCAATCATCGACAGGTCGCCGGCGGCGTTATCCACCTTCTTGCGGTCGGCGACGCCCTCGCCGATGCCCATGTTCAGCACGATCTTGGTGATCTTGGGCACCTGCATGCGATTTGTGTAATTGAGCTGCTTGGACAGCTGCTCACGCACTACCTGCTCGAAATGCGTCTTCAAGCGCGGAACATAGTCGGAGCGCTCGCGCGGCTTCTTGGCTTCCTTTGGCGCGGCGGCTTTGGCCTGGGCTTGCGCCTTCTTTTCCGCCTTGGCTTCGGCTTTAGCTTGTGCGGATTGTTGCGTTTCAGCCATCGATCTCAACTCCGGAACGCTTGGCAACGCGCACCTTTTTGCGCGCCTCACCCTCACCGACAAATTTGAAACCGACGCGCGTCGGCTTGCCGTCCTTAGGGTCGGCGACCGCCAAATTGGACAGATGGACCGTGCTCTCCTTGGAGATGATCCCGCCTTCCTGCTGCGCGGTCTGGCGCTGGTGGCGCTTGACCATATTGATGCCGCGCACCAAGGCGCGGTTCGCATCGGGACGTACCTCGATCACCTCTCCGGTCCGGCCCTTGTCACGGCCGGTGAGCACCACCACCTTGTCGCCCTTGCGGATCTTGGCTGCCATCACAGCACCTCCGGCGCGAGCGAAATGATCTTCATGTGATTCTTGGCGCGCAATTCGCGCGGTACCGGGCCAAAGATACGCGTACCAACCGGCTCCATTTGCGGTGTGATCAACACTGCCGCATTGCGGTCAAACCGAATGACCGAGCCATCCGCGCGCTTGATGTCTTTGGAAATGCGCACGACGACAGCTTTCATCACGTCGCCCTTTTTCACGCGACCACGCGGGATCGCCTCTTTCACCGAAACGACGATGACGTCGCCGATGGTGGCGTATTTCCGCTTGGAGCCGCCCAGCACCTTGATACACATGACGCGGCGCGCGCCGGAATTATCCGCCACGTCTAGGTTTGTTTGCATCTGGATCATGATGCGGCTCTCACTGTCTGGTCGCGCATAGCGCTCATTGAACTTTCTGCTTCTTCTCGCCGCGGACGACTTCCCAGCACTTGAGCTTGGAAATCGGCCGACGCTCTTCAATCCACACCGAATCGCCGATGGCGTATTGGTTGGTCTCGTCGTGCGCGTGGTAATTCTTCGAGCGGCGGATAGTCTTCTTCATGGTCGCGTGCGTAAAACGACGGTCGACGCGTACGACCACCGTTTTGTCCTGCTTGTCGCTCACGACAACGCCATGGAGCGTACGCTTCGGCATCTCGAACCCCTTATTCCTTCGACTTCGACTTGTTCGTCTTGCTCGCCTTGGCGCGCGCTTTCGGCTTCGCGGCAGCCTTCGGCTTGGCAGATTTGGCTTTCTTGGCAGGCGCCGGTGCTGCGTCTGCCTTGGATGCCGGCTCAGGCGCCCCGACGCGCTTCTGCGCTGCGATGGTTTTCATCCGCGCGATGTCGCGCCGGATGATGCGCACGCGTGAGGTATTTTCCAGCTGCCCGGTGGCACGCTGGAAGCGCAGATTGAATTGCTCTTTCTTCAGCTTGAGCACTTCATCATCAAGCTGATCGATCGTCATCGCTCTTACGTCGGCGGATTTCATGGCGTTACTCGGCGATGCGTTCAATGAAACGGGTTTTGACCGGCAGCTTCGCCGCGGCAAGCGCCAGCGCTTCTTTGGCAACCGCGAGCGGAATGCCGTCGACCTCAAACAGGATGCGACCTGGCTTGACGCGCACGACCCAAAGCTCAGGCGTGCCTTTGCCTTTGCCCATGCGTATTTCGATCGGCTTTTTCGACACCGGCACGTCCGGGAAAACGCGGATCCAGACCCGGCCCGACCGCTTCATGAAGCGGGTGAGCGCGCGGCGGGCAGCCTCGATCTGCCGCGCGGTGACACGCTCAGGCTCGAGCGCCTTGAGGCCGTATTGGCCAAAGGCGAGCGTGG
>JBATYN010000268.1:0-3224 GCA_049674125.1 Pseudolabrys sp.
GCCAAATTGCCAACATGAATATAAGGTGGTGGCGGACGCATTTCACAAGGAAATCACACCGCACATCGATTTGGAGCTGGCCAAGAAAGTGACTGAAGCAAACTGGCTTCCGGGCCCCGTGCTGCGATCTGCGCCTCAAAAGTAGTTCGCGCAGAAAGACGTGGCGGCCGGTTTTGCAAAGACATAAGTGGCCCATGTCCGCTTATGGCACAAAGCGGACATCCCGCAATTTGCGTCACTGCCAATGCTTGCACCTCTACGAGCCCGGATACCGCAAGCCCGCCCGGCTTTGGGTCTTGACGCAGGGGCTACGATGACGTCTCCCCACGCGCGCGCAACGTAAACTGAAATGTGCTGCCTACCCCGGAATTCCGAGTCCCCCATATGTCGCCGCCGTGCTGCTCGACAATCGACCGGCAGATCGATAGGCCCATTCCCAAGCCGTCCGGCTTTGTCGTGAAGAAGGCGGTGAACAGCCGGTCCACAATTTGCGGGTCGATTCCGGTTCCGGTGTCCTCGACCGCAACAAGTAAGTGATCGGGTCCGTGCTCCTGCGATCGTATCCGCAACTCGTGACGGCGGCCTGTCACGGCACTCGTGGCTTGGATGCCGTTCATCAGAAGATTCATTATAACCTGTTGTAGCTGGACACGATCACCAAGCACTTGCGGCAGCGCGGGTGCAAGTTCCTGCGATAGCGAAACACCATGCGAGCGCGCTTCCTGCCGAAAAATGAGCATCACCTCTTCGATCACATCATTGATATCGAGGGGCATTTTCTGGATGTCGTTCATTTTCGCGAGCGCGCGGACGCGCCCTATCACGTCATTCGCTCGATTGCCGTTCGTGATGATCGCCCGCAGGGCATCGCGCGCTTCGCTCAGGTCGGGATTTTCGCGGTCGAGAAAGCGCAGGCCGGCCATGGCGTTGAGAGACATGGCAGCGAGCGGTTGGCTCACTTCGTGCGCGATCGAGGCTGTCAGCTCGCCCAAAGTGGTCACGCGCGTTGCATGCGCGAGCTCGCTCTGAGCTTTGTGAAGCTGCTCGCCGCTTTTCCTTAGTTCCGCTGTCCGCTCGAGGACCTTGAGTTCGAGTTCAGCACTGGCTTGCAATGACTTCAAATCCGCCTGCAGTACCTCGCGACATTGAAACAGTAATTTCCTGTAAAGTTTGCTGTATTCGTTTGGCCTGACGTCTAGAACACAGATGGTCCCAAAGATGTCACCATTGGGCCAAGCCACTGGAACGCCCATGTACGAGATCATTCCCAATTTGATGTCGGGATTGGCATTCCATTCCTGATCTGCCAGAGCGTCGGGAACCAGCAGGAGCTGACGGGTTTTCATCACCGTCTCGCAATACAGTCCTGTGTTGAGGCAAGCGCGTTCGTCCCTCTCGTACGGATTTCCCTCCGACTCGCTGCGAAGAAAAACTCTAATGTTCGGAGGTTCCACCTTCATAATCAAAGCGGAGGGGACGTGTAACACCTCAGCAAGAAGATCAATAATTTCTTGCCATTTCTCAGTGATCTGGGCAGGTACTTGGATGGCCTCAAGGGTATTATTCATGCTCGGATGATCCGCCCCGTTTCTTGCGCGGAATATTACACTTACGGAAGCGTAATTGCATGGCCACTTCGCGGCGGTATCAAACTAACTCCGTCGCGTTTCCGAATCACTGTATGTGGATACGGGGGGCTTTGGAGGTGCCCTGATGAAATCCTCTGTCGTCAAACATTCCATCACGATCGATGGACATAAGACCAGCGTCAGCCTCGAAGATACCTTCTGGAGTGACCTGAGGGAAATCGCGCATGTCCAGCGGGCGACGCTGTCGACATTGGTCGCCGGAATAGACGAGACGCGTCAGCGGAACAATAGATCGTCGGCGCTCCGCCTGTTCATACTCGAGCACTTCCGCAATAGGAACGGCCGAACGCCCACCGCGCCTTGAAATCCGCTACTCGGCCTTAGTGGTCGTACTGAGGGGATGATCTAATAAAGAGGAATGTCCGCTATTGGCACAAAGCGGACATCCCGAGTTGCGCTGCACATGTCCGCTATTGGGGGCAAAGCGGACATACCTTTTTGCACTGCACATGTCTGGTTTTGACCCCAAGCGGACATATCTCGATTATCTCTGCGGCCTGAGATAGCGACTTCAATGGGGTCGGATTCCCATTATTGCATTTACACGGGCATTACAGGTGATGCGCCCGCCTGCGTCCGCAGTTAGTTCCGCGCGCATTCGAGTTCTTAGGAGTTCGAGATTACCTGGATCCATGGTTGCGATCGTTTGGCTAACGGTCGCCGCAAGCGTGCTGATTGTCCAATAATCTTCAAAGTCAGCAAACGTTCGTTGCACCGTGATCTGCCGCGTCCGAATTTCATTGAGTGCAGCACCTGTCCACAAACGCCGTAAAGCTTCCACACCAGTTATATCATACCGAGGTGGCCACGGGGCTTTGAACCCCAGCGCACTCATTTCGGTATGCATTAGCTCAAGCGGATGTCCACCACCCGTCATGTCCCAAACGTAAGCTGCCACTGTGCCACCTGGACAAACCACCCGCGCCATCTCGGTAACGCCGCGTGCTGGATCGGGAACGAAGAACATTACCAGCGCCATGACGGCAGCATCGAACCTGGCTTCGGAGAACGGAAGCGCCAGCGCATCGCCCTGCCGAAATTTAGCGATTTGGCTTACAGGTCGTGCACGCGCAAAAGATAGCTGCGGCTCTGACGGATCAACCCCTTCGACCTCCGCCGGCGCACAACGTTCGATAAGCAATTCCGTAAAGGCGCCGGTCCCACAGCCGACATCGATCCAACGTAGACCACGGGGGGGCGCGAGCCAGTCGAGAAAGATCTCGCCCGCCGCTCGGCTCCAGGTCCCCATCATCCGCTCATAGGCGACACCGTCGTCGTAGCGGATTTGAATTTCGCCCATTGAGACCATCTTTTCGCAGTTGATCAACAATAAAAAGCCGCAACACACTGGCCGGAGAATATTAAGTCAGCGACGCTGACTTAATACGCTTGGTTTCTTTTTTCATTTCGCTGTTGGCGCAGTATGGGCCAGCGTGCCGTATAATGCGATTGTGCTGTCAAACAATGGGCAGGCAACCAGGGAGGAATTTATGAGGCAGTATTTTGTGCTTGGAGTTGGAATGATCGCGGGTGTGGCGCTTGGAGCCGGAGCGATTACCGCGCTCCATGCTCAGG
>JBATYN010000269.1:0-1697 GCA_049674125.1 Pseudolabrys sp.
CTTTCATTGCGCTCTCAGTAGATCAACTCGTCTTCGCCGCGGCTCTTCGAGATTATGATTTCGCCCTTGGCCGAGAGGTCCTTGGCGACGTTGACGAGCAGCGCCTGCGCCTCGTCGACATCGCGCAGCCGCACGGGGCCCATTGCCTGCATGTCTTCCACGAGCAACTTGGCGGCGCGGCTGGACATATTGGTAAAGAAGAACTGGCGGACTGTTTCGTTGGCACCCTTGAGCGCAACGCCGAGCTTGTCCTTGTCGATATTGCGCATCAATGTCTGTGCCGAGCCGGTGTCGAGCTTGACCAGATCGTCGAAGGTGAACATCAGCGCTTTAATGCGCTCGGCAGCGTCCCGGTTTTCCTCTTCGAGCGCGGTCAGGAAACGTGTTTCGGTTTGCCGGTCGAAATTGTTGAAGATTTCCGCCATCACCTCGTGGGCGTCTCGGCGACGGGTTTGCGACAGATTGGACATGAATTCCGTGCGCAACGTCTGTTCGACCCGCTCGATGACTTCTTTTTGGACGGCTTCCATTTTCAACATGCGGTTGACGCAGTCGAGCGAAAGATCTTCCGGAAGAATTGAGAGCACGCGCGCGGCGTGTTCCGGGCGCAGCTTCGAGAGAACAACCGCGACTGTCTGCGGATATTCGTTCTTGAGATAGTTTGCCAGCACCTCTTCCTGGACGTTTGCGAGCTTCTCCCACATGTTGCGGCCCGCGGGCCCGCGAATCTCGTCCATGATGCCGCCGACACGTTCGGCGGGGAGATATTGCTTGAGCAGACGTTCGGTGGCGTCGTAGTTGCCGAGCAGCGCGCCGGAGGCCGACATGCGGCCGACGAATTCGAGCAACAGTTGCTCGACGGATTCAGCTTCGATGGTGCCGAGCGACGACATCACGATGGAAATTTCACGCAATTCGTCGTCGTCGAGCAGGCCGAAGATTTTGGCGCCATATTGCTCGCCAAGCGAAAGCATCAGCACAGCTGCGCGTTCCGGGCCGGTAAGCTTCCGGATGCGGTCGGGCGGTTGCGGGCGGCGCGAGAGTTCGGCCATCAATCCACCGATGTCCTCTCGGACCACTTTTTCCTTGTCTTTTTTCGTCTCTGCGTAGGCTGATGGCATGGCTTAGGCTGCATCTTCGTGGAGCCAGTTACGGATAATGGACACGGCCTCGTGCGGATTCTTATCGGCGAGCTCCCCCACCTTTTGCACCGACTGCGCGTGCACTTGTCCCTGCACCTTCGCGATATCGATCATCGCGGACGTTCTGTTTGAGATGGCGACGGCTTCATCGCCGCCGACGATCGAGACGTTTGGGCCGCCGGTCGAGGTGATGCTGCCGTGGACCCCTGGTATGCCCCCGCCGCCGGTGGCGGCTTCCGCTGAAACTACAACGGCGGCCGGCGCCATCAGCTGGCCCGGCTGCAAGCCGTCCGGAGTGATGATGCGCCGCACCAGCGGGCGGACCACCATGAACATTACGACCAACCCGAGCAGCGCCATCACGCCCACTTCGGCGCCGCGCATGATGTCTTCTTTGGTGAACTGGATGAGGCTCATCCAGCCGGCCGGTTCGTTGATTGGCGACGGTGTGATTTCGGCGAAGCGCAGGTTGACCACTTCTAGCTGGTCGCCACGCTTGGCATCGAATCCGATCGCCGAGCGTACCAATGCCGAGATGCGATCGATTTCTTCTTT
>JBATYN010000270.1:0-3019 GCA_049674125.1 Pseudolabrys sp.
CCTCGCGCATCTCCTGCATGCCCATGCGGCCCGCCAGCGGCGCATAGATATCGAGCGTCTCCTCGGCGATCCGGCGGCGCGCGGTCGGCGGCACGAATTCCAGCGTGCGCATGTTGTGCAGGCGGTCGGCGAGCTTGATCAGCAGCACCCGCACGTCGTCGGCGATCGCGAGCAGGAGCTTGCGCAGGTTTTCAGCCTGCTTGGCTTCCTTGGTGACCAGGTCGAGCCGCTTGAGCTTGGTCAGACCCTCGACCAGCGCGCCGATGTCCTTGCCGAAGAGCTGATCGATCTCGGACCGGGTCGCGTCGGTGTCCTCGATCGTGTCGTGCAAGAGCGCGGCTGCAATGGTGGCGTCGTCGAGCTTGAGATCGGTCAGGATCGCGGCGACTTCAAGCGGATGCGAGAAATAGGGATCGCCCGAGGCGCGCTTCTGCTCGCCGTGCGCCTTCATCGCATAGACGTAGGCGCGATCGAGCAACGGCTCGTCGGTATTCGGGTTGTAGCGCCGCACCCGTTCCACCAGATCGTATTGCCGCATCATCGGCGGCTTCGCCGGCTGTTTGGGTTTGACCGCCTTTTCAATCACTTGCGAGACGAGGTGGAAGCTGCGCTCAAGCGGCGCGCGGCTGCGTCCCTGGTTTTGCATGCGTGGCAGATCGCTGCCGGAGCGTGCCATGACCATCCTTGCGTCGGCGGGGTCTGGGGCCGCCCGCGTCACGGTCAAGATATCATGGCGATTCGCTTGCGCTACAAGTCGTTAGAGCGTGATCCCGAAAAGTTGGAGACTTTTCAGACAAGATCATGCGGAGGAGCAGCCGCGCACTGCAACTTGAGACCATCTCAGACGAAAATGGCCCGGACATTCCGGGCCATTTGAAGCGCAAACTTTTGCTTAACCCTATTCCTCTTCTTCCGGCTGCTCCTCCGGCGGGGCCAGACCCTCGAGGCCCTTGAGCAGTTCTTCCTCGGTCATCCGGTCGACGGTGACCTCGGTATCGTCGGCATCGACGGTGCTGCCGGGGGCTCCGATCAGCGGAACGTTGGCCGGCTCGGGCTCGTCGACCTCGACATATTTCTGCAGCGCATGAACCAGTTCCTCCTTGAGATCATCGGGAGAAACCGTGCTGTCCCCAATCTCACGCAATGCGACGACTGGGTTCTTGTCGTTATCGCGCTCGACAGTGATCTGTGCGCCGGAGGAGATCGTTCGCGCCCGGTGACTGGCGAGCAACACGAGATCAAATCGATTTTCAACCTTGTCGATGCAGTCCTCGACGGTGACTCGGGCCATGCGGCGCTCCTGTGACGATCGGAAGTGGCAATCAGCTGCCGCACGATCGGCGGGGACGGTCTGATGTGTCCGGAAATGTGGGCGCTAGGTACCTTTCCTGCAACCATTGCGCAAGGGTAAAATGCGCAAGGACCAGGGCAATCGGGTGAAGAAACGCGTGACACGGGGCTGAGGTGCTGAATCTGTCGTGGTCCTCTGATTCGATGCGGAGGACGGCAATGGAGCGGGCGGGTTGGAACGTTGGGGCGATCAGCGAAGCCGTTGTTTTTCTGGATTATTTCAAGGATTTGCCGGACGGGCGTCAGCCTGGCAAGGTGATCTATCCGCTCGCCGAGGTGCTGCTGTTGTGTCTGCTCGCGGTATTGGCTGGGGCGGAGACCTTCGTCGATATCGCGCGCTTCGGCGAGAAGAAGCTTGATCTTCTGCGCCGGTTCCGGCCGTTTCGCGACGGCACGCCCTCGCATGATCACCTCGGCGATCTCTTCGCCACGCTTGATGCCGAAGCCTTCCAGCGCTGCTTCGTCGCCTGGGTGGCGGCGCTGACCGGCACGCCGGCGGATGTGATCGCCATCGACGGCAAGACGCTGCGCCGGTCCTATCAGAAGAAGGGCGCGAAAGCGCCGATCCACATGGTTTCGGCCTTTGCGGCGCGGGCGCGGCTGGTGCTCGGGCAGGTCAAAGTCGCGGAGAAGTCGAACGAAATCGTCGCGATCCCGAAACTCCTCGACATGCTGGCGATCGAAGGTGCCATCGTGACCATCGACGCGATCGGTTGCCAGCGCGACATCGCCGAGAAAATCTTGGACAAGAAAGCCGATTACGTGCTGGCTCTCAAAGGCAATCAGGGCACACTGCGCGAAGATGTCGAGCTATTCGCAGTCGAGCAGAAAGCCAACGGCTTCAAGGACACCAAGATCAGCCGCCATGAAACGGTCGACGGTGATCACGGCCGGATCGAAACGCGAACCTATACCGTGATCCAGGATGTGGCTTGGCTGCAGGAACGCCACGACTGGCCGGGATTGCAAGGCGTCGTCATGGTCGAGAGCACACGCGAAATCGGCGACAAGATCGAACGCGAGACCCGCTTTTACATCACATCCTTGGTCTGGCTGGCAAGCCAACTGGGGCCGGTTATCCGCGCCCATTGGGCGGTGGAGAACAGCCTGCACTGGGTGATGGACATGATCTTCCGCGACGACGAATGCCGCATCCGCACCGATCATGCTCCCGCCAATTTCACCACCCTCAAGCACATCGCCCATAACCTCATCCGAAAAACCCAGGGCAAGGACTCGCTCCGCCTCAGGCGCAAAACTGCCGCATGGGACGACAACTATCTCGCAAGCCTGGTCGCCGCATGATTTTCTTCACCCGATTCCCCTGCGGCTATCATCTCCTGTGTGATGCGGCGAACTCCGGCGCGGTCAGCACACTGCGTGCGCGTAAGAAACGGCCCAAAAAGCCACTGGCGGTGATGTTTCCCTTTGAGTTCGATCTCGCTGCGCTTCGGCGCGCGACCATCCCGCGTCCCGTCCATGATGACATGCTGCGCGATCCGATCCGTCCAGTCGTACTGGTGCCCAAGAACACCGCCTCCAATCTGGCGCCTGAGATTGCTCCTGACAGCGCAGAAATTGGTGCCATGCTTCCCTACAGTCCGCTGCATCATCTGCTGCTCGCGGATTTTGGCGCCCCGTTGGTGGCGACTTCCGGCAATATCAGCGG
>JBATYN010000271.1:0-1520 GCA_049674125.1 Pseudolabrys sp.
GTTCTGACCCGGCGGCGGATCGGCAAATTCTTCGCCCTGATACGCCTGCATCAGCGCCTGGCGCTCGTTGGAGAGCTTGCCATTCTCCGCGCCGATCGCCTGGTTGAGTTCGCGCCGGATGATGTCCTGCAACTCATCCTTATCCATGAGCTTCTTGGGGTCGCGGCGGGCAACACGCGATCGCAGCGGCCCAGGATCGTCACCCATGCTCGGAAAGAGACCGCTATCGAGCGGCGGCACGGGGGCTCACTTGAACCCGCAAGGCGTTGATCTGGTTCTGCAGCCCGCCAATGGCGTCTAGGAGTTCAGCGCTCTTGCGTTCGATCTTGGCAAACGTCTCCTGCATCGCGGCAAGCTGCTCCTTCATCACCGCGACCTGCTCCTCCACCGCGCGCGCGCGGAGCGCGTCGGAGACGCTCACGAACGGTTCCGCGTCGTGTGTCGAGTCTCGCTTTCGCTCTTGCTCTCGTGTGAGGCCGACGCCGCCATTGTGGCCGCCGCACTCACCGCAACTGAATTGGACGGCGGCGCGGCCGCCGAGCCGGCGGTATTGGTCGCCGTCACCACGCAGTTCACGCTCGTATCGGCATCGCCGGCCACCGTCGTGTAGGTGTCCCCCGTGCCGATCTCGGTCGGGTCGCCAGCATGCTGCCAAGAGTAGGTGTAACTATCAGGCTCGCCGGTCCACTCCCCCATCGTGCAGGTCAGCGTATCGCCGACCGCTGCCGTCAGCGGCATTACCGCCGGGATTGTTGACACGCTCGGCGCCGAGATCGCCACGCCTGCCGCCATCGCGGCTTCCATTAATCGGCTAAAGTCGCTCATGTGTCCTCCATCCTTAAACCACGGCATCTCTAAGCAATGCCGGCGAGATAAACCTGATGCTGCTTATCAAGCGGCGGGCCATCCCACGACAGATGCACAGAAGACGGCTCGCGGCCGATCCAGTGCTGAATTGAGATGAACGAGCCGCCGCGCGGGCCAACCGAGCCTCCATGCAAATCGGTGGGCAGCACGCGAATGCTCAAACTCATCGGCCCGATGTTGGCTATCATCTCCGGCGTAAGAACGGTTTTCCCGCGGTGACGGAAATACACGTCCCCCGTAACGTAAATCTCATAACTGTCGACATGTGGATGAGAGTGGTCGACGATCTCGCCGTCAGGCGCGCAGATGAACAGCTGCACTTGCCAAGGAGGTTGTCTAAACAGCACGAGACCGGTGTTGCAGCCGGCTTGCATATAAGCGTCGCCAGGTGGGACAAACGAACGATGTTCGAGCCACCAGCGAGCAAAATGCGTCAGTTCGTCGTCGGCGTAAGCGAGCTGTTCTTCGGGCAGCATATCTTAGACGACCGCCAAATCGGGATACTTAATCGGCCGGGCGCTGCCGGCGTTGCGCACATTGGCGAGCGCAAACATCCGTCCGGCGTCACATGCATGGCTCGTCCAATCATGGAGGGGACGATCACTGTAAGTCCGCAGACCGTCATTCCAGCTCCGCCGGTAATTCTGCAATGC
>JBATYN010000272.1:0-3259 GCA_049674125.1 Pseudolabrys sp.
CGCTCCCGCCGGCGCCAGGAGCGTCGAGGATGGCCGCTTTAAGGGCGCTTCACCCCGACCGGAAAGCGCGCGGATATAGCCAAAAAGATAGGGAGTCTGCAACGTGGAAATGCGGGGCATCACCGTATTCCGATGCCGCCTGTTCCATGCCCGTATTTGCTGTCGTCTCGGGCGAGCGTCAACGTGGCCCAGGATCCGTACGCCGCAGTCTTTTGATGGGACACGGCGTATGGATCCCCGCTTTCGCGGGGACGACGGATTGCGCAGGCTGGACCCGAATGCAGGGACGACAGCAGAGTGGCGCTCATACAGCGACGACGATTTAGCGCCGCGAATGATCGCCCGTCACACCGTTGATTCCCTTGGCCGCAGCGTGAGCCACAACAACAGCACGGCCGTCACAAAGATGATTGGGAAGATCACTTCGTTGATGGCCGTCCAGCCGAACCTTTCGAGCAGCTGGCCGGAGGAAAACGAACTCAGCGCCATGCTGCCGAAAATTAGGAAATCGTTGAACGCCTGAACCTTGTTGCGTTCATACGGCCGATGGCACTGCGTCACCATGGTGGTTGCGCCGATGAACGCGAGATTCCATCCGAGCCCAAGCAACACCAGCCCGGTCCAGAAATGGGCGACCGTGATGCCGGTGATACCGACGGCGGCCGCCGCGGCAATCGAAGCGAGGCCGATACCCGTGATGCGCTCGACGCCGAAGCGCGCGATCAAAGAGCCGGTGATGAAGCTCGGCGCGTACATCGCCAACACATGCCACTGAATGCCGAGTGCCGCATCGGTGATTGAGTGACCGCAACCGACCATCGCGAGCGGGGCCGACGTCATCACCATGTTCATCATGCCGTAGCTCGCCATGCCGCAAGCGACAGCAACAATGAAACGTGAGCTTCGCGCGATTTCGCCGAGCGGGCGCGCGCTGTCATGGCGCGTGGCGGCGAGCGGCGGCACCTTGACGAATTGCAGCACGGCCGCCGCTAAAATCGCGCAGGCCGACTGGCCGAGATAGCTAGCGGCAAACAAATGTGGCGACAGCAAATCCTTGGTGAAGATGACGAGCTGGGGTCCGATCACCGCCGCGAAGACACCCCCTGCCAGCACCCAGGACACGACCTTCGGCCGGTAAGCGTCGCTCGCGGTATCAGCGGCGGCAAAGCGATACGATTGATGCGCGGCTGCATAGAGCCCGCCGCAAAAAGTGCCGAGCAGCAGCAGCCAGAAATTTCCGTTCATCACGGCCGCGTAGGAGATGAAGCCGGAAAGAACTCCGAAGGCGGAACCAGTTTGCAGCGCAAAGCGTCGTCCGACGTGCCGCGCGAGCGCGCCGACAGGCAGCGTGCCGAGCCACATGCCGAAGACCATGGCCGTTATGGGCAACGTCGCGAGCCCTTTGTCAGGCGCGAGCACGGCACCGACAATGCTGGCGGTGCTAACGATAACGGTGTTGTTTCCTCCGGCGAGCGCCTGCGCGACCGCCAGCACCATGGCGTTGCGTCGCGCCAGATTATCATCTGGCACGACGTGCTGGAGTGGTTCGGCGATAGCCGACATCAGGGGCTCCCGGGCAAAAAGCCGCCCCTTTTATCGGCCGCTGGAGTGAATCGCCACTACCAATGGCGCAGATCAGGGATGATTTTATTTGAAATCACGATTTAAACGGTTGATCGTTCTCAACCGTTGCCCGCGTCTCGCGAAATCACCGCTTGCGCTTGACCTTTGGCGCGCGGACTTTGGCCGCAAAGACGAAAGCACCCGGATGACGAATGGTCGCCGTCCTCGCCTCAGCCGGCGACAATGCGCCGATCTGACCAAGCGAAGCACGCAGTTCGTCGATGTAGAGGTTGATCAGGTAGTCCGGTCCTTCATCGCCCAGTGCGGCCACCGCCCACAGGAACGATTTTCCGGCAAAGGCTGCATCGGCACCGAGCGCGAGCGCGCGCATGACGTCCTGACCGCTGCGCACCCCGCTATCGAGCAGGATGGTCGCTTTGTTGCCCACCGCCGCTGCGATTGCCGGCAGCACATCAATTGACGGCGTCAGCGCCTCGATCTGGCGGCCGCCATGGTTCGACACCCAGATGCCTTCAATTCCGAGCGCAACGGCTTTCCGCGCATCTTCCGGATGCAGGATGCCCTTCACGGCCATCGGGCCCTTCCACGCGTCGCGATAGCGTTTGAGCTCTTCCCAGGAGAAAGCGCCGCCCATGCGTGCACGCGCATAAGCAATGATCTCGTTGGTGCCCGCGCCCTTCGGCGCATAGTCACTGATGGTGGCAAAGCGCGGATAACCGTTGCGCATCAGCGCGAGCAGCCATTTCGGCCGCACCATCATCTCGTAGATCATGCGCGCATTTGGACGAAATTCGTGTGCGAGTCCCGCGTAGGTCTCACGCGAGCGCGTCGTGCGCACAGGAACATCGAGGGTGAGCGTCAGAACCTTTGCTTCTGCGGCCTGCGCACGCTTCACCAGGTCGAAGCCGATCTTGTGATCGTCGTGCCAGAACCGATAGAGCTGGAGCCAGAATACATCGGGTGCGGTCTCCGCCGCCTGCTCAATGGTGGCGCCGCCGGCGACACTGAGCGTGTAGGGAATGCGCGCGCGCTGCGCCGCCTTCGCCATCAGAAGATCGGCGCCCGGCCACACCAGCGACGGCCCGCCCATCGGCGCGATTCCTATTGGTGCCGAATAGCGGGTACCGAACAATTCCACCTCGGTCGGCGGCACCGTGGTGATCGCGCCATAGCGCGGCACCACCTTGATGGCGTCGAATGCCGCCCAATTGTCTTTGATGCCGACATCGGCGCCGGCGCCGGTGTCGCCATATTCGAACGAGAACAGCGGCACGTTTTTCGGCGCGCGCGCACGCAAGTAAGCCGAGGACGGGAACGTCTTGTGCAGCGCCTCGAAATTCGGGCTGATGCCCGTGGGCAGTTGCACCAGTTCTTTTTTCGCCGTCAGGTCGTCCATGGTTATTGCCCGGGTTTTTTGAAATCTACGGGTAGCTTATTTCAGAAGTGGCTGAAAGAGGCGCGCTTGAACGCCAAAGGCTTGCCGTCCGTCAGAAACCGGGCGCCCTCGCCCGCTTTGATCTCGCCGATATCGGTGACCGCTACCCGTACCGCTTGCGCCGCAGCACGGAAATCCTCCGCTTTGGTCGCCGGAATCGTGCAGATGATTTCGTAGTCGTCGCCGCCGGCGAGCGCGGTCTCAAACATGGCTGGCTCCGCCGCAAGTACGGCTCTGGCC
>JBATYN010000273.1:0-1706 GCA_049674125.1 Pseudolabrys sp.
GGTTAGCTGCGACAGCCGGTGCTTTCCTTCATTCGATGTCGCGTGTTGGCCCAAGTCGGACCTGTGGGGCATGTCTGCTGCATGGTGGCTGTGGGCGAAAGCGCACATTGAGCAAACAGCGCGCCCGACTGGCCATTAGCCGCCACACCCGATGGGTAGTCCTGCACCTGCAATTGGCCCTGGGCCAAATTCGATTTTGAGTTGATGTCCACATTTTGATCAGGTGCGGACTTCGCAGTTTTTATGCGCTAGTCTACGCGAGAATCAAATCCCGTTTGTGGCAGGTATAGGAAAGGTCGACAAATGGAACAGATTCTGATCAACCTCGTCGCAGGAGCGCTTGGTGGAGTTGGCGCAGGTAAGGCATCGCCGACTTTTGATCTCGGTACGATTGGCAACATTATTGCTGGCTTGGTCGGAGGCGGGGTGCTCGGCCAGATCGTTACGTTATTGCTGCCGTCGGTCGTGGCCGCAGCGCAGTCGGGCAATCTGAGTGTCGGCGGCATTGTTTCACAAGTGATCGCCGGTGGTGCTGGCGGGGCCATACTCACCGCGCTCGTTGGTGCAATCAAAAATAAAGTCGCTGCCTGAACGACGGCGCGCCCGATTGACTTTACTCAGATGCCGGAGACGTTGCACCTCCAGCAACGCGGCGCTTTGGGCGCGGTGTGCTGGCACCGCCAGAGACGGCAGGCGCGCGGGTCGCTGATCACCTAGGCGCTGCGGATCATCTGGCCGGGGGTCCGCAACAGGAAATATTTGAGGACGAACTGCCCATCACGGCCAACAAGTGGCGCGCTGCAGGCGCGGCATGTTATCCGGCGATCATCAGTCTCCGGCCCTGCCTCGCATTTGATGACCTGATAAAGCGCCCCACAATTCGGGCACTGGAACTGGACTGTCCTGAGCATGGCCCGCCTCCACCACAGCACCGATTGCTTCACCGGAAAGCGTCTTTTGTGCCGCTGTGCTATGAAGGGGGCGCTGCAGCGGTCGGCTTCGATTTTTTCGCGGTTGGACTTTCTTGCCAAAGCTCAGACGGCAATGTAAGCGCCAAGCTCAGAAGGCCGAGCACCAATATTACGGCGAATCCGGTTACAATTGTCATTTGGGCGACAAACATCGCGCTGGCTGATGACGGCCTGATGACGCGACTGTTGTCGGGCACACCGAGGCGCACGGCTGCCGGACGACACCCGACCATCAGCTCCCGTCAGGCCGGCGGCGGTCGGCGGGGAAGCGCATTGAGGAAGAAAACGGGAGCAAGTGATGCACTCCCACGCGGGCACAATTCATGTCCGCTCTTGGAGCCAAGCGGAAGTGCGACGCGTGTGTCACGGGGTCACCAGCGACGCGAATGACCCGGACCAGACATGGCGGCCTCCGGCCGACGGCTACAACATCCTGGCGAGTATTGATAAGCTCTCAATCCTGCCGACACACGATCGATCGGCAGGGAGCCGCCGATGCAACCGATTGCGGAATGGCTGGCGAAGATTGGCCTGGAACAGTACGCAGCAGCATTTGCTGAGAACGATATCGACGTTGCCGTCCTTCCACATCTAACGGATGCTGATCTCGAAAAAATTGGCGTTTCCCTTGGGCATCGTCGAAAGATACTGGCGGCGATTGCAGAGCTTGGCGGTGCCGTTCCAGCATCGCCGCAGCCTGCGCTGGCTGAACGAAAGCCCCAAGACGCTGAACGC
>JBATYN010000274.1:0-6294 GCA_049674125.1 Pseudolabrys sp.
GGTGGCAGACACCGAATCCAGAAGCCGTGCTTCGACTGCAGTTCCGCAGGCTCCCGACGAAGCCGCGATGGCAGCGCGCGCGGCGGCGAAGAGCGCAAAAACGCTCGAAGAATTGCGCGCCATTCTCCAAAAATTTGACGGATGCGCCCTCAAGGCGACCGCATCGCAGCTTGTCTTCGCCGACGGCAATTCGTCGGCGCGACTGATGTTTGTCGGCGAGGCGCCCGGCCGTGACGAAGACATCGAAGGATTGCCCTTCGTCGGCCGTTCCGGAAAATTGGTCGACCGAATGCTCACGGCAATCGGCATGGACCGGTCATCGGTCTATATCGCCAACATCGTGCCCTGGCGGCCGCCCGGCAATCGCACACCGACGCCGCAGGAATCGCAAATATGCCTGCCATTCATCCAGCGTCAGATCGAACTCGCCAATCCCGACATCCTGGTGTGTCTGGGAGGCCCATCCGCGCAGACTCTGCTTGGCATCAAGGAAGGGATCACCAAAACGCGGGGGCGCTGGTTCGCCTTCGACACGGGCAAGCGCGAGATCCGGGCCATGCCGACGTTCCATCCGGCATTCCTGTTGCGTAGTCCGCTGCAGAAGCGGTTCGCATGGCGCGATTTCCTGGCGATCAAGAAAGCGCTCGATCAGCGGTAGGCGACCAGAATTGCGCCGACCGCAATTAGCGCCACGCCCAGCCAATTCGGCGCCGTGAGCTTCTCACCAAGAAAGAGCACGCCGAATACCGCGACCAGAACCACAGAAAGTGTGTCGATCGGCGCGACCTTCGCGGCCTCGCCGATCTTGAGCGCGCGGAAATAGCAAATCCAGGACGCGCCAGTGGCCAGCCCCGATAGCAACAGAAAAAGATAGGTACGTGAAGATATCGAGCCCGGCGACTGAAATTGTCCCGTGGCCAACAAGATGAACGCGAGTGTCGCAAGGATAACGATCGTACGAATGAATGTCGCAAAATCGGCGTTGACGTTCTCAACGCCGACCTTAGCAAAGATCGCCGTGAGCGCAGCAAACAGCGCCGACAAAACCGCCCAGAATTGCCACGACGACGCCAGGTTCATCCCGCCACCGCAAATTTGATTGCAAACAATATCGCCAATACGACCACCGCCGGCGAGGCCTCTCGCGCCTTGCCACCAATCACTTTTGCAAGCACGTAGGTAATGAACCCGAGCCCGATACCCGTCGCGATCGAATAGGTCAGCGGCATGGTGATTGCCGTCACCACTGCCGGCGCATATTCGGTGATGTCCTCCCAATCGATCTCGGCAAGACCGCGCGCCATAACGCAGGCGACATACAGCAAGGCTGCGGCTGATGCGTAGGCGGGCACCATTCCTGCGAGCGGCGCAAAGAACAGTGCCAGCAGAAAGAACAGGCCGACAAAAGCTGCGGTCAACCCCGTGCGGCCGCCTGCAGAGACACCTGCCGCACTTTCTATATAGCTGGTTGTAGTTGATGTGCCGATCAGTGCTCCGAACATGGCCGCAAAACTGTCGGCGATCAGCGCCTCTTTCATGCGCGCGAGCTTGCCGTTTTTCATCAGTCGCGTGCGGTGGGTGACGCCGATTAAGGTACCGGCATTGTCGAATACGTCCACAAAGAGGATGGAGAGCACGACGATCAAAAACGTGAACTCACCAATGCGCGAGAAATCGAGTTGCAGGAACGTAGGCGCGATCGACGGCGGCGCCGAGATGATGCCGCTGAACTGCGCGAGACCAAACGGCAAGCCAATCGCCGTGACAAAGAAAATGCCGATTAACGTGCTGCCCATGACGCGTCGATAGTTAAGCCCGGCGATCAACGCAAACCCGAGAAGCATCAGGATCGCTTGCGGGTTAGTCAGATCGCCGAGCGTAACCAAAGTCGCCGGATGGCTGACGACAACCTTGGCTTCTTCCAGCGCGATGATTCCCAGAAACAGCCCGACACCGGCCGACACCGCGAGTTTCAGGTTTTGCGGAATTGCATCGATGACATATTGCCGAATCCTGAACACGGAAATCAGGAAGAACAGCACGCCCGAGCAAAACACGGCCGCAAGCGCCTGCTGCCAAGTGTATTTGAAGGTCAGCACCACTGTGAACGCGAAGAACGCGTTGATGCCCATTCCCGGCGCGAGTGCGATCGGATAGTTGGCGTAAAACGCCATGACGAAAGTGCTTACCGCGGCGGCGACGCAGGTGGCGACAAAGACCGCGCCGGGATCCATCCCCGCCTTGCCGAGGATAATGGGGTTGACGAACACGATGTAGACCATCGTGAGAAACGTCGTCGCACCGGCGATGAATTCAGTGCGAACATCGGTGCCCTGTTGCGTGAGCCCGAAATACCGCTCGGCCATGATGGCGATCTGCGGCTCGTTTGTACTCGTCGCTGGCGCGTGTTTGACGCGCTTGGCCATCAACCCCTCCCGCGGTCTGCCCCGATTGACCCAGCCTAACGCGGCCATGACCCGCTCGTCCGATGCGATTCAATGGGTTGTGGATATTGCGGCCCATAGGTGCGCCGCTTCGATTTATCGCAGTTTGGACCGCAATCACCTCGCCATGAGTGATAACTCGCGACTATAATCGTGTCCTGGGTTTTGCTCGGAGCTCGCCATGGATTTTGATCCTGTCTTGCTTGGCCGTTTGCAATTTGCCTTCACAATCATTTTTCACATCATTTTTCCAAGCTTCACGATCGGGCTTTCCGCCTATATCGCCACGCTCGGCGCACTATGGTTGCGCAGCGGCAACGATCGCTATCAACATCTCATGCGCTTCTGGACCAAGATTTTCGCAGTCTCGTTTGCGATGGGCGTGGTGTCCGGAATCGTATTGTCCTATCAGTTTGGCACCAATTGGAGCCGCTTCTCGGTCATGGTCGGGAACGTGGTCGGTCCCTTGATTGGCTATGAAGTGCTGAGCGCGTTTTTTCTGGAGGCGACCTTTCTCGGCGTGTTGCTATTCGGTTTCAATCGTGTGCCGCCTTGGCTCTACGTGCTTTCAGCTGTGATTGTCGCCGTCGGTACCGCCACCTCGGCATTCTGGATTTTATCCGCAAACAGCTGGATGCAGACACCGACCGGCTATGAACTGCGCGGTGGCGTCGGCTATCCGGTCGATTGGCTTGCGATCGTCTTCAATCCAAGTTTCCCCTATCGCTTCGCGCACATGCTCAACGCCGCGTACCTCACCACGGCCTTCGTCGTACTCGCGGTCGGAGCGCGTTACATTGTTGCAGGCCGGCACATTGAGGAAGGCCGCACCATGCTGCGCATGGCGATCGGTTTGGCCGCCATTCTTGCGCCATTGCAATTGGTGATCGGCGATCAGCACGGCCTCAACACACTCGAGCATCAACCGATAAAAATTGCCGCGATGGAAGCGCATTGGGATGGCAGTAAGCCCGGCGATTTTCACATTTTCGCATGGCCTGACGAAAAGGCAGGCGAAAACAAGTTTCAGATTTCGATCCCGAAAGGTGCGTCACTTATCCTCACGCATCGCATAAACGGACTTTTCCCGGGATTGAATAGCGTGCCGGCATCACAACGTCCGCCGGTCACTGTTGTCTTCTTCTCGTTCCGAATCATGCTGGCAATCGGGTTCTTCATGATCGGCTCTGCATTATTTGGTGCATTCCTCTGGTGGCGGGGGACATTGTTCGAAACACGCTGGTACTTGCGCGTTATGGCGCAATGCTGGTGGCTTGGATTCGTCGCGGTGATTGCAGGCTGGGTCGTAACGGAAACCGGGCGGCAGCCTTGGGTCGTTCAAGGCATCCTGCGCACAGCTGATGCGACGTCGCCGGTGCCAGGCGCGACCATCGCTGGTACACTCATTCTGTTTATCGTCGCCTATGGCGTCGTGTTTTCGTTCGGCATCTACTATATCAACCGCCTGATCGCCCAAGGCCCGAGCGGACCGGCAGCCGAAGAGACCGGCCAATTTTCGGCAAATCCGATATCCGCCGCTCACGAAGCTGGGCGCACAGCGGTGGGGCGGACCTAGTTTTTTGCGCTGATCGCGAGGAGTTCAACCATGGAATGGTATCTCCCGGTGATCTGGGCCGCACTGATCGGCACTGCCGTCGTCATGTACGTGATCCTCGACGGCTTCGATCTCGGCATCGGCATTCTGTTCCCCTTTGCACGCAACGAACGCGAGCGCGACCAGATGATGCGATCGGTCGCACCATTTTGGGATGGCAATGAGACCTGGCTGGTGCTCGGCGGCGGCGGATTGTGGGTGGCGTTTCCGAGAGCCTATGCCGTGGTGATGCCCGGCCTCTATCTGCCGGTGATTGTCATGTTGCTTGCGCTTGTGTTTCGCGGCGTGGCGTTCGAATTCCGCACCGTCTCACGCAGCAAGACCTGGCTGAGCGTGGCCTTCACGATCGGTTCGACTGTTGCCGCGTTCGCGCAAGGAGTGATCCTCGGCGGACTAATCCAGGGCATTCCGGTGAGGGACGGCGCCTTTAGCGGCGGCTCGTTCGATTGGGCAACGCCGTTCGCTTTGCTCTGCGGGCTGTCACTGGTTGCCGGCTATGGGCTGCTTGGTGCCACGTGGCTCGTAATGAAAACCGAAGGACCCGTAGCCGAACGCGCCCGCGAGCAAGCAAAGACGCTTCTGCTGGCCGTGCTGGTCTTCATGGCCGCTGTGAGCATATGGACGCCCCTGACCGAGCCGCGGATCGCGGCACGCTGGTTCGCGCTGCCCAACTTCTACTTCTTGTGGCCGGTGCCAGTGGTGACCGCGCTCACCGCTTATCTTGCGTGGCGCTGGATCGAGAACGGACGCGAAGTGCCACCGTTCCTTGCAACGATTGTGCTGTTCTTGCTGGGCTTTCTTGGGCTGGCGATTTCCAATTTCCCGTATCTGGTTCCGCCCTCGTTGACCATTTGGGATACCGCCGCGGCACCCGCGAGCCAGATATTCATGTTGCTCGGCACGCTTCTGCTGTTGCCGTTGGTGCTTGGCTATGTGGCTTTCATCTACTGGCTCTTTCGCGGCAAAGTGCGCGAAGGCGAGAGCTATCACTGACGCGCATGATCCCGAAAAGCGTGTCCCCGGCCCCGATCGGGGATGTGGACCGGTTTTCGGAAAAGCTGTGGCGCAAGCTTTTTAGGGCGTCGTCGGCCGCTGCATCGCCCATCCGAGCCGAATGAGCGGCAATAGGCCTTGCACGACGCGCGGAAACGACCGCGGCACCTCTGGCGCCATCTCGGGAAATTGTACTTTCAGGGTCTCCGGGGGAGTGCCGTTGTTATCGGCAGCGGGCCACACCAAAATTCCGCCCTGCGCGCGGATATCGGCGGCACTTGCCCACGGGCTGCGCTCCGGCGCCCAAGCGAAATAAAGATGCGGACGGCTTGGCGCGCTCAGGGCAACCAGTGGCGCGACCCGCGGGTCTCCACTCAAATAGGTGAGCGGCTTGCCGGTGCGGCGCTGATAGATATCGGCGTAAAAGTGGCCTTCAGGATTCGCAGGCTGAGCAATTCTGAGATCGATTCCGAGCGTCCATGGAAATACCGCGATCGCAACAACCGTCAGCACCGGCGGCGCAAACAATAGGCCGAACCAGGCGGAAGACACGAGTCGTTCCCGGTAAAGCAGAACCTTGTCGCCGGCGGCGACCACGACGGCGAGCCCCGAAAGTACGACCAGCGGCGCAACACGGTCGAGCGGACCGAGGCGCCCGCTGGCAAAGGCCACCGCGATTGCTATCAATGACGGCACCAGAGCAAAAACATAGACAAAGATCTGGGCGAAGGACCCGACTGGATTCCGTTCGATCTCTGGCGCGCGCTCGCGCGGATGCCGAGGCCAGCCGCTCGCCAATGTCACCAGCAAAGCAAGACCAAGGTGCGTCAGCACCAACACGACGCACAACCATACTCCCGCCGACAGCCGCCCAGTCGCCGCCAGACCCTCGTTGATGCCTTCGATAACAAGAGAACGCTCGCTGCTGAGCCAAGCGGCATGAGGGAATATCACGATCCACAAAAGCAGGAGCGCGATCCACGGCTCAGAATTCAGCAACGCTGATCGCCCGCGTGCAGTCGCAAGCGTGAATCCGATCATGAGCGCGAGCAAAATAAATCCGGCATAACTTGTGAGGAGCAGCAGACCGAGATCGAGTGCGAGCAGGAACCAGTAGCCGCGCCTGCCCTCACCGACCGCGCGCCAGTAATACAGCAGCGCTAGCGCCCAAAGTGGCGTGGCCAAAATTGCCGGTCCAAAATTCGGGCGCGGCACCGTGAAAGCGGCAATGCCGACCATCAG
>JBATYN010000275.1:0-5670 GCA_049674125.1 Pseudolabrys sp.
GTTCTGACCAGGCCCACAACTCGCCGCTGCGCTTGTCCAGGATGATCACTTTGTCCGTCGCGCTGCGCCAGGCCTGATCAGGCAGGGCCCGCCGATCGCCAAAATCCCGCCGCGTCTCCGCACCGAAAGAAACATTCTGGTCGAGTTGCGTGGTCACCATCTCATAGTGGCTGCCGGTGCGCGATTGAGCGGACGCCGGCGTCGTAAATGCCGCCACCGCGGCGATGAGCATCGTTCCAAATGCGAGCTTCATAGTCGTCTCCCAACTGCCACCTGCGCACAAGCCAACTCAAACCAAGCCGAAAATGCCAGCGCGCACAGAGGCCTCGCCACGGCCCGATAGTGACGTGTTAACCTCAAGTATCAAGTTTAATTTTAGGGCCGCCGCGTACCGGAGTGGGTTGCGTTATATTTGAGGCCGGTGCGGGCCGGTTTCGGCCACAAAGGAGAAAGCAGATGAACAAGCTTTTTTCGCTTGTTTTCGCCGTTGGAATAACCGCCGCCAGCGTGGTGGCCGCTGATGCAACGCCCGGCGCGGCGCAGCCTCAACGAACGGCCCAGGTTGTCGTCGGCGTTTGCGACGCTGGTTCCCTGCCCGGCCCCGATGGCACGTGCGCGCCCATCAACACGCGGTATTACTCGGGCCGCCACCACAGATATCGCCAGGCCTCGCACCAAGCCTCACGCAATGCGTATCGGGTCAGTTACTATTACAACAGCGGCTACGTGACGGATGCCGATCCGTTCGCGCCCGGAAGCCGCCGGTTTTGCGCTTTCGGATCGTATGTCGCGTGCCTCGCCTCGGGTGCGTATTGCCTGCAGCGCTGCTACTAAGCGGCGCCAGTCTCAACACATATACGGCTGAAAATTTGAAACGCGCCGTGGTCCGCTAGACCGCGGCAATGCAATCAATCTCGATGTCGAAATGTCCCGGCCATGCGGGAACGCAAATAAAAATTCTCGCCGGCGGGTCTCTCGGAAAAAATTGCATATAGATCAAATTCACCGCCGCGAAATTCTCGACTGACGTGCAGTAGACGTTGCACTTGAGAACATTGTCCAGGGATGACCCCGCCGTTTCGACGCAGAGCTTCAATTGGTTGAGGACAATCTCGGTCTGGCGTTCGATCGGAGCGTCGACGATCTTTCCAGTTTCGGGATCGAACGGTGGAAGCCCCGAAACGTAAATCGTGTCGCCGTGCCGGGTGACTGCCGAGGTCGGCGCCTTCCACCACTCCAGCCAGGTGGACAAGGGCTCGACGCGAATGACTTCCCGCTTCATGGAATGCTCCCCGGTGTGCGAAAACGATTTCGAATGGTCACAGGTTGTTGAATCGCGGCGCCAACTCTTGAACGCCGTCAGGTCTCGCGCAAAGCATTTTCGATGCGGCGATCGGGAATGAGCCATATCACCGCGACCAAAACATACATCAGGATCGACATCAGCGGGCTGACAAACGCGAGTGCAATTCCGGCAATGTAGAAGACCGGCGACAATTTGCCTTTCACGTCGGCCCCGAGCGCGCGCGCAAGCACGGAATGCACACCTTGTTTTCTTATGATCGCCTGCTCCAGCAAGTAATAGGCGATGGCGGGCATCAACAGAACGGCGCCGTAGACCGCAGTCGGTATGGGAGCCAAAAGGTTTTCACCCATCCAGGCCGTCGCAGCCGGAATGAGCGAAAGCCAGAACAGCAAAAACGAGTTTGCCCACAGGATGAGGCCGTCGACACGCGTCACCGTGTGCAGGAGATGATGGTGGTTGTTCCAATAAATTGCCAGATAGACAAAACTCAACACGTAGCTGACAAAATTCGGAAGCACGCCGATCAGCACAGCCCAGCCGGCGCCATGCGGCACCTTCAGCTCGAGAACCATGATCGTGATGATGATTGCAATGACGCCGTCACTGAAGGCGGCAAGACGGTCTTTTCCCATTTTTGTAACTCCGCTGTGACGCGTTGCTTGCTTGTGCGGCGCCCTCATGCCTTCTGACGATCGTTATCGATCGGAATCACCTGCCCCGAGATCGACTTTGCTGCGTCTGATGCCAGGAACACTGCAAGCTGCGCGATGTCCTTCGGATCGATCATCGCCTTGATCGAAGCCGCGGCGAAGGCGTCCGCCTTTACTTCCTCCATCGACTTGCCGCTGATCTGCGCGCGGCCGGCAAAGACCCGCACGATGCGGTCGCCCTCGACCGCGCCGGGCGCGATCGCGTTCGCACGGATGCCCCACTCGCCGAGCTCCATCGCCAGCGTCTTGGTCAGCCCGATCACACCCCATTTGGTCGCCGCATAGGGGCTGCGATTGGCAAAGCCGTAACGGCCCGCAATCGACGACATGTTGATGATACAGGCGGCCTTCGATTGCTTCAGGTGCGGAATGGCAAGCCGCGAGACGTCGAACATGGCGGTGAGATTGACGGCAATCACCTTGTCCCAATCGTCAGGCGGATAGTCGGCGACCGGGAGCGTGAGGCCCGCAATGCCGGCATTGTTGATGAGCACATCAAGGCCGCCCAGCGCGGAAACCGCCTCCGGCACCATGCGTTCGATTTCGGCACGGTTCGCCATGTCGCAGCGCTTCGCGATGAGGCCGGGGATCTCCCTGGCGATATCCGCGAGCGCCTTGTCGTCGATATCGCAGACGAAGACCTTGGCGCCGGTCGCGGTAAAGGCACGCGCAAATTCCCGGCCGATGCCGGCAGCCCCGGCCGTTATCAAAACACGTTGCGGCATCGTTTCCCCTCTTATGCAGATTGTGTTGAGCTCACGCGCGTCTCAGTTTTACCATGAAATAGGCGGCCAACTGGCCCTCCTACCTTGCTACACTTTGCGAAAGGTCCTCAATGCCGCGGACGATTTCCGGCGCCGTTACCATAGCCGCATGCCTCCTGCTGGCGGTAACTGCGGCGGCCGACCCTGCGCCGCCAACGCCCGTCCATAAAAAACGGCACGTCGACCGCCACTGGCACGGCTACGGCTTTCTCCCCGGATATCGCCCGTCGGAAGTGATCGCGCGCGAGCGTGCGGAGCATTACTACCGCGTGCACGGGCCGCAATATTACGGCCCGGCCTGGCCGGGCTTTTATCGCGGCCGCTGGAACGGCGGTGGCTTCGGCCCCTGCTGGACGCAAACGCCGATCGGCCCGATGTGGAATTGCGGCCAGTAATCGATTCGGCTGCCGCTGCGCGCGAGGCCGCATTCACCCATTGCGCCGTCGAATCGGCTACCCTTACGGCAGTGATTCGCTGTTTGTTGATTTTGCGCGCCGAGGCAGTTTAGGCCCCGGGGCCGGTTTGTATTGAAATGACGCGCTCCGGAATGACGTGAATTGCGGTGCAGTGCCGTGAGTTGGCCACACCATCGAGGGGAGCTCCACGACATGGCGAAGAAGCGGAAAGCAGCAGCCAAAAAAGCATCGCGCAAGCCGGCGGCCCGCAAGCGGCGGCGCAGCAACAACCCGGATGCCACCATCAACACGCTGGTCATCCTGGTGGTGATCGTCGTGGTGCTGGCAGGGATGTATCTCTATGCGCAGAACAGGAAACAGGCTGCCTTGTTGCCGATCATCGGGCACGCCATTGCGACCCTGATCACTCCCCAGCCCACATTGACTCCGCCCGCGCTATTGCCATTGCCGGCCGCAGGAGTGGAGAAGCCGGACATCGCCATCGTGCTGAAAACCACGGACACCGTAGAGGCGAAATAACGCCGGACGATCTGCAGCATCGGGCGGCCGCGGCCGCCCGCGCAACGCGGTGACGCAAGGCATCGACGCGCGTTCGTGTCTCGAACGCGATGATTACCGTTGATGGGTGCCCGCGAGGGTCACGAGCCGCGCCAGCAGCGTCGCCGGATAAAGCTGCCCAATGATGGCCTCGATATTGGAGAGGCCGCGCGCAAAGGGGTGTACCGGGACGATATCGCCATACCCGACTGACGTCAGGGTCGCGAAGCTGAAATATCCAAAATTGCTGGCGACGGTGAGATTGTCGGCCAAAGGCTTCATACCGGCAAACGCATCAGGCTCCAGCAGCGCCACAAAGCAGTACATCGCCACAAACGTGAAGCCTATGACGAGGTAGAGCAGGACCGCGCCGACGATCCTGTGAAACGTCACGCGCCCCGGTGCAAACACCGCACGCGCGACGACAAACATCAACGTCAGGCCGCCGATCAACCAGGCAATGGCATCAAGATATAGATCGACGAATGAGGGGTGCCGCAGTCTCATCACGGTCGCCGTGACGACAAGCACGATGGCAATCAGCATCGCCGTGACGGCGACCGCGCTGCCCGACACAATGAAGATTCCGGCGACCAGCACCACCGCTACGGCGATCGCAAAATGATGCGCGCCAAGGACGCCCACCGCTTGCAGCGGTCCCACCACGAACATGAGTAGCGCAAGGAGGATGGTCAGCGCCGTCAAAGCGGGGTCGCTCAGCCGCTTCTGGAGGGCCTGGAGGCGAGCGCGGTTATTCGTCATGACCGATTCCGCGCCTACTCTTCTTTTTCCGTCGTGAAATACAACGGATAGCCCTTGCTGCGACCCATTTCGGTCGCTTCCTTCGCCTTCGTCTCAGCCACGTCGCGGGTATACACGGCGATCACGCAGGCGCCCTTCTGGTGGGCCGTCATCATGACCTTATACGCGTGACTCTCGTTCATCCGAAAGACGGATTTGAGCACCAGCACGACGAATTCCCGCGGCGTGAAATCGTCATTGAGCAGGATCACCTTCCATAGCGGTGGCCGCTGCGTTTTCGGCTTCGTCTTGGTGCGCGGTTTCTCGAGCGTCTTTTGGCCCATCGTGAGCCTCTCCACGCCGCCGTCCTGGCAGCTGGGCCCGCATTCTATTCAACTTTGCCGGATTGGGGACTGCCCGTTCGGGAAAACAGCTGCAGCGAGGAGCGGCGCCGCCGGCGATAAGCCGAGGCCTTACAAATTCAGGGGCATCCCGCCGAGAGACCTCGCGCCTGACGGCCTACGAGTCTTTTTGCGAATCGTCGAGTTTTGGGGGCGGCGGCTCGTAAGTAACATCGGTCTCAGTGTTGCGCTTGGCCTGTCCCGCCAGCCGCAAATAGGCCCGCGCCAGGTGCTCGAACTCCTCGCGCGCCTTCGGATTTGTTTCGGCCTCGGCCCGGGCGCGAAATTCGGCGGCTTTGAGAACGTAGTCTTCCCCCGAGGCCATGGCGTCCCCTATGTTTTTTTACACATACACAACCTTGCAAATGCGGGGCTTTTGAAATCGTTCCCGGAACTCGAAAATAGGTCTCGTGTGTTGCCGGCCCGTTGACGCGACTCTTTTCCTAAGTGGTACTCAGTAGTGGTACCTCAGTCTCCAACTTTAACTTTTCTCGAAGTTTTCTCGAAGTCTTCTCGAAGTTTTGCTGGAGCGCCCCATGCTTTATCTCACCATCAAAGCCGCACTGTCCGGTGTCATCATCGCGATCGTTTCGGAGGTCGCGCGCCGCTCACCGACACTTGGCGCTCTCATCGTCTCGCTTCCGCTGGTGTCGATCCTCGGCATTCTTTGGCTGTGGCATGATACTACCGACGCCGAGCGCATCGCCACACATGCGCAATCAACATTCTGGTATGTGCTCCCGACCTTGCCGATGTTTCTGGTGATGCCGGCAATGCTGCGCCACGGAATCGGAT
>JBATYN010000276.1:0-1967 GCA_049674125.1 Pseudolabrys sp.
TGGCGGCTGGCGCCCGATATGTTCGCGCTTGGTCGCCAGGTGCAGGTTGCCTGCGATCAAGCCAAGAATGGTTCGGCGAGGCTCGTCGGCGTTGAGCCGCCGAAATTTGACGACACCGAGGCAACGCTCGATCAATTCAAGGAACGGATCGCCAAAACCGTCGCTTACCTGAAAACGCTCGACACAAAGGCAATCGATTCCTCATCTGATCGGGAAATCACCTTTCCGCTGGGGCCGAACAAAGGCCAGATGAAGGGCGCCGATTATCTCAATCATTTCGTATTACCGAATTTTTATTTCCATCTCACGGCTGCGTACATTGTGGTGCGCAATTTTGGCGTCGACGTCGGCAAGCGAGACTTCCTCGGTTCGATTCCGCTCAAGCGCATCTGAGCGAAAAAACAACAGGCCCCGGGGAACCAATCCCCGGGGCCCAAGCTCGAGAGAGAAATTGTAGGCGGCTATTTCAGCCGTTTGGCCGCTTCCTGCGCCAGGCTCAAGTCGACATATTTTTTGATGTCGATCTTTTTCTTCACGAAGCCAAGGTCCTGCGTCATGTCGACATTGCGCTGGAGGGCTTCCACGTTCGGTAACAGATTCGGATCGCGATAGGTGTCGGCCTTGGTGAACAGCCAGCCGAACCGCTCCGGCGGCACCTTGGTGACATTGGAGGCAATCTTGGCCGCCTCATCGTGGTTCTTCGGGTCGAGATACCAGCGCGTAATGCGCAGCATGTCTTCCATGAAGTCGACCATTGCAGCCTTGTTTTTGTCGATGAACGACTTGCGAGCAGTCCACACGATCATCTGGGTGACGCCGATGGCTTCCCGCTGTTCGAAGAGGACCTTGCCCTCTTCCTTAAGCTTTGGATTAAGCGCGAAGGGCAGCACGGCAGGAACGAGGTCTGCCTTTTTGTCCGACAGAATGGCCGGCATCGTCGGCAACGGCGCCTCGATCATGGTGTAGTCGCGCTTTTCCTCCAGGCCATGTTTCTTCAGCATAGCGCGCATCGCAACGTCGACGGCGCTGCCGCCGCCGTTGGTCGCAATCACCTTGCCCTTGAGGTCTTCGACCTTGTTGATGCCGCTGTCTTTGCGGACGTAAAACTGTTCGCTGAAATAGCCGGGAACGCCGTCCTGGAATTCATCGGCGATGACACGGATGTCGTCGAGACCGGCGTTTTCGATTGCGATGGCGAGTGAAGAATAGGCGAGGTTGGAAACTTCCAATTCATTGTTGGCGATCGCCGTGATCATTTGTGGCGTGCCCTGATAACGAACAGACTCGAGCGTGTAGGACTTTCCAAGGTGGACGGCCAAGTCTTTTTTCTCAAGGATAATGGAGGCCCAGTTGGCGACCGGCGCTACCCACGACATGCGAATTTTTACGGGTTCAGCGCAATTGGCGGCGCTGAGGCCTAAAAAATTGAGCGCGCACGCACCCACGAGCGCAAATTTCAGAAAGCGCATGGTTTTCCTCCCAGTTTCGCCGGGCTTGCACATTTCATCAGCAAGCTTCTCGTCGCGAACGGTTGAGATTGTCGGAGGTCCAACTGATTTTGGCAAGTGCGAGCGACGCGGCAAACGCCCGCCATCCGGTACACTCAGGCAGTGCTTGGGGCCTGCGTTTCCTGATGCCAGATCAAAAGCCGGCGGCGGATGGCTGCCATGGCCTTGACCAAAATGTAGCCAACCACGGCGATCTCGACAATGCCGGCAAATACGCCGGTGGAATTGGCAAAACGCGATGCGGTCATCATCGCGCCGCCAAGACCGTAGCCGCCCATCAGCATTTCGGTCACGACCGCGACAATCAGCGAGAGGGGCAGCGCCACTTGGAGACCGGTCATGATTGTCGGCAGGGCCGCCGGAAGGATGATTTGCCAAAGCATTTCACGCTCGCCGGCACCCATATTGCGCGCCGACCAGACCAACTCGCGCTCGACGCCCTGAATGGCGATAACGGTC
>JBATYN010000277.1:0-4838 GCA_049674125.1 Pseudolabrys sp.
ATGTATGGCACGCCCCCATTCGTCGCCGACATCGACGCGAAAAAACGCGACGCAGCGCTGGCTGCTGGCGCAGCACTCGCCTTCGACCCGTCCGAACCGGGCGCGCGAAGGGATTTGCTGAAGGCAAGCGGCGGCATCTACGCGGCCTGCGATTTTGCGGGCTCCGAGGCGTCATTGAATTTCGCCACCGGCGTCCTGGCAAAGGGCGGAAAGGTTGTTGTCACCGGCCTGATCGGAGGTGCCTACGCGACGGCGGTTGCGATGTTTCCGCTCAAGGCAATGACGATCGAAGGCACGACGACCGGTACGCTCGCCGAAGCGCGCGAACTGATTGAGATGGTCCGAGCGAAGAATATTGTCCCGCCGCCGATCGCCGAACGGCCGCTCGCTCAAGCATCAGCGACACTCGACGACTTGCGCGCCGGAAAAATCGTCGGGCGCGTGGTGTTGACGGCTTAACGCCGGCGAAGCTGACCTTGCAGCTTACGCACGAAATTTGACAGCCCTGGCTGGCGTTCGCGTTTCAGACGTTCGCCCACCAAAATCCCGCGCAATTCGGCAAATGCACGCGGCAATTTTTTGTTGACGACGACGTAGTCGTATTCAGCCCAGTGGCTCATCTCTTCGGACGCTTTCGACATGCGCTGCCGGATCGTCTTTTTATTGTCTTGGCCGCGCGAATGCAGGCGCCTTTCCAGTTCGCCGACTGACGGCGGCAAAATGAAGACGCTGACCAGATCGCTGCGGGCCTTTTCGCGCAGCTGCTGTGTGCCCTGCCAGTCAATATCGAACAGCACGTCACGACCCGCCGCGAGTGCCTGGACCACCGGCTTGCGCGGGGTGCCGTAATAATTCCCGAACACAACGGCCCATTCCAGCAGTTCGCCCTTGCGGCGCATCGCTGCGAATTTCTTCTGGTCGACAAAATAGTAATCGCGGCCCTCGCGCTCGCCCGGACGTTTGGCGCGCGTGGTGACCGAAATCGACAGATGAATCCAGGGATCGCCTTGCAGCAACCGGCGCGACAGGGTGGTCTTGCCGGCGCCCGATGGCGATGACAGGACGAACATCAGCCCGCGGCGAGCAATACCTTGATGCGAGACGTTCGCCATCGTTACTCCAGGTTCTGCACCTGCTCGCGGAATTGCTCGACCACGCTTTTGAGCTCCAGGCCGATATTGGTCAGTTCAACATCGTTCGCCTTGGCGGTGAGCGTATTCGATTCGCGGTGCAGTTCTTGCGCGAGAAAATCGAGCTTGCGCCCGATTGCACCGCCTCCGGCGAGAAGCTTCTTCACTTGCGACACATGCGACACGAGCCGGTCAAGCTCCTCACGGATATCGGCCTTGGTGGCGAGGAGGATTGCTTCCTGATGCAATCGGTCGGAATCAAAACGCTCCGACGCTGCCAACAAGGTCGCCACCTGCTCCGCGAGCCGCACCTTGATCGCATCCGGTTTGCGCCCCGGTGTAGCCTCCGCGCGCGCAGTGAGTACGGCGATCTCGTCGAGCCTCGCCGATAACAGTCGGCCAAGCGTTTCACCCTCCGACCGCCGCATGGACACGAGCGCGGCCAGCGCCTGCTCAAAGCCTGCGACGATCGCCGTCTCGGCAGCGCTGTGATCTTCCGGACGCTCGTCTTCCTCGGTGACCTCGATAACGCCTTTGAGCGACAAAATCCCGTCAAGGCTTGGCGGCGCGGCCTCGACCTTTCCGGAAAGCCCCTTGAGTGTGGACAGCACCGCGGCGAGCACCGCGTCATTGACTTTCACCGTTGACTGCACGCCTTTGCGTTCGACGGTGAGATTGGCGTAGACGGTGCCGCGCGAAAGTTTTTCGGTGCCGCGCGAGCGCGCCGGTATCTCGACCGCATCCCAGCCCTGCGGCAGGCGGAAGCGAAGATCGAGACCCTTTGCGTTGACCGACTTGATCTCCCAGCCCCAGGCATAGTCGCCGGCGACGCCGTGGCTGCGAGCAAAACCGGTCATGCTCGACAGAGCCATGGAATCAATCTCGTGTTGTTGCCTGTTCGAAAGCGCCGCGACCTTAGCCGCGCGACGTTCACGTCACAAGCCTACGGCTTGTTGCTGTTTGGGGTGGCATTTGCAGGCGGCGCAGACGGTGGCGTCGGTGGCGCGTTGCCATTGCCGTTTGTGTGCTCGATACCGCGCAAACGTGCAACGTTTTTCTGGTGCTCTGCATAGTTATCCGAGAACACGTGGCCTCCGGTCCCGTCGGCAACAAAGTAGAGCTCCTTAGTGCGCGCGGGATTTGCGGCGGCTTCAAGCGACGCGCGGCCCGGATTGGCAATGGGCCCCGGGGGTAATCCGTCAACGACATATGTATTGTAGGGTGTCGGCTGTTCGATCTCGCTCTTCATGATCGGACGGCCGAGCGAGCCTTTGCCGCCTGTCAGCCCGTAGATAATCGTCGGGTCCGACTGCAGCCGCATCTTACTTTTGAGCCGATTGACAAAGACGGCAGCAACGCGCGTGCGCTCGTCCGGCTTGCCGGTTTCTTTTTCAACGATAGAGGCAAGTGTAACCAATTGCTCGGGCGTCTTGATGGGCAAGTCCGGCATCCGGTGTTCCCACACGTCCTGCAAGACGTGCCGGTGGGCCTGTTGCATGCGCTGGATAATCAGCTCACGCGTCACGCCACGACTAAATTTATAGGTTTCTGGCAGCAACGTTCCTTCGCGCGGGATTTCCTTGATCTTGCCGGCAAGAGCGTCGGTCTCCAGCAGGCGGGCGACGATTTGTTCGGAGGTCAGGCCTTCGGGAACGGTGAAGGCGTGCTGCACCAGCTTGGATTCGATGATCGTATCGACAACGTCGGCGAGGCTCGCCTGTTTGGTGAACTGATATTCGCCGTACTTAAGCTCACCGCGGGCTTTGAGGACAATCACGCCACCCATGAAAACGTATGGCTGGTCGATAACGCCCTCGCGCTGGAGGAGATCGGCGATGTCGCGGATGCCGAGACCGCGCGGAATGTTGACCACTTTGTCTTCGGGCAGCGGACCGGGCGCTTCGAAACGTTGTTTGCCAAAGTACAACGCGACGCCGACTGCGATTGAGAGCACGACGAGGAACGTAAAGATCGCGTTTCCGACGATGACCACCGGGTGGCGTACGCGCTGTGAACGGCGGCTTGGCATCGGCACCCGTTCGGGTTCGAGTGCCGCACGCGGGCTGCGCGGTATGGGCGCTTTTCCGGCGGGCGCTCCAATATTGTCACCGCCGGGCGGTAGGTTGGAATTCACTTCATCAGCTCCGCTGTCGGCACCGGCGCCCCGCTCATGTTACATCGTCCGCTCCATCCCGTTCCGCGGCGGGAGGAAAACTTCAATCGCCTTCGCACGTTAGAAAAAATTATGGCGAAAGCTTGGGGCGCTTGCAGGTACAGACTCCTAGTTGGCGTAGCGGCGGAAGACTAGGGAGGCGTTTGTTCCGCCGAACCCGAATGAATTTGACAGCGCGATGTCGACATCCCGTTTCCGCGCCTGATGCGGGACGAGGTCAATGGGCGTTTCAACCGAGGGACTATCGAGGTTGATGGTGGGCGGAGCAACCCGGTCCCGAATGGCCAGGATCGAAAAGATAGCCTCGACCGCGCCAGCGGCGCCGAGCAAGTGCCCAATGCAGGATTTGGTCGATGACATCGACATTCGACCGGCTGCGTTGCCAACCAGCTTTTGTACCGCACCAAGCTCGATCTCATCGCCAAGTGGCGTCGAGGTACCATGCGCATTGATGTAGTCGATATCGCCGGCCGAAATGCCAGCGCGCTTGATTGCCGCGTTCATGCAGCGCAGCGCTCCATCGCCGTCCGGCGCCGGCGCGGTAATGTGATAGGCGTCGCCCGACAGGCCGTAGCCGATCAGTTCGCCATAGATCTTCGCGCCGCGCGCCTTGGCGTGGTCGAGCGTCTCAAGCACCACAACGCCGGCACCCTCGCCCATCACGAATCCATCGCGGTCCTTGTCATAAGGGCGTGAGGCGCGTGTTGGGTCATCGTTAAAGTTTGTGGAAAGCGCCCGCAGCGCCGAAAAGCCCGCGAGCGAAATACGATTGACCGGAGACTCTGCGCCGCCCGCCACCATCACCTCTGCGTCACCAAGTGCGACCAGCCGCGCGGCATCGCCAATGGCGTGCGCGCCGGTCGAGCACGCAGTGACAACCGCATGATTCGGCCCTTTTAACCCGAACGCTATCGATACGAAGCCCGAGGCAAGATTGATGATGCGGCCGGGGATGAAGAATGGCGAAACCCGCCGTGGACCCTTCTCATGGAGCGCGATCGCGGTCTCGGCGATCCCCTCGATACCGCCGATGCCGGAACCAATCATCACCCCTGTTGTCGTCTGCTCCTCATAGCTTTTCGGGTGCCAGCCGGCGTCATCGAGCGCCTGGCGGGCCGCGCACACCGCATAGATGATGAACTCGTCAACTTTGCGCTGATCCTTCGGCTCCATCCACTGATCGGGATTGTAGGTCGCGTTCGAGCCATCGCCGCGCGGAATGACGCAGGCGATCTTGCACGCAATATCGGAGACATCGAAGGTGTCGATCTTCTTGGCGCTGCTTTCGCCTTTAAGCAGGCGCGCCCAGGTCGGTTCCACGCCGCAACCGAGCGGCGTCAACATTCCCATTCCTGTGACGACGACACGTCTCATGGCCGGCTCCGAGCGAAATTATTCGCGCCGCCGCACTCCGCACCGCCCTTAAGACAATGACGTGCGATGTAATCGAGCAGCAACGTGGCGCGCTTGCTCAGCTTTTAGCGTTCTTTTCGAGAAATTTGACCGCATCGCCGACGGTCAGGATGGTTTCGGCC
>JBATYN010000278.1:0-17881 GCA_049674125.1 Pseudolabrys sp.
CATCATCCGTTGCGGTCGTCAATGCGGGCGCGGGAGTCGACCCATCCGCAAACCAGGTCGCCTTGCAACGCGCGCAACGCACCGAGCGGCCGGCGGCGCCCAGCGAGGCCGGCTCGATCGCGTACGACGTAGAGCAGTTTGGACAGACAATCAGCATGGTATTGGCGGTATTTTGGTGGGCCAAACGTACCAGCCGACCGTTAATGGATCGGAAACCATGATAAGCCCCGGAAAAGGGGCGAATTCGGTGACTTACCCTCCCGCGCCTATGGCGGCATCGTGATAATCTTGTAAAAACACGGTTCGGACGGATGCGCATGGGGAGGGCCAATGGCGCTCGAAATGCGTCCCAGGACCACGGCCGGGCAACGATTCGGCGGCCTCAAGGCGAATTTTTCGGAGAGGGTGGGTGGTCCGATTCGAGAACGTGGGTTTGCGCTATGGGTTGGGGCCCGAAGTGCTCCGTGACCTTACGTTTCGCATCGACCCGCATTCCTTTCAGTTTCTGACCGGGCCATCGGGCGCCGGAAAGACCTCGCTGCTGCGCCTGTTATTTCTGTCGCTAAAGCCGACGCGCGGCTTGATAACCCAATTCGGCCACGACGTTGCGACGCTCTCGCGGGATGCGGTGGCGACATTGCGCCGCCGCATTGGAATCGTATTTCAGGATTTCCGCCTGCTCGATCATATGACCACATATGAAAATGTCGCGCTGCCACTCCGCGTCATGGGGCGTCCGGAGGATAGTTACCGCGATGAAGTTGTTGAATTGCTGCGTTGGGTAGGCTTGGGTGAACGCATGTGGGCATTGCCGCCAGTGCTCTCTGGTGGCGAGAAGCAACGCGCTGCTATTGCGCGCGCGGTGATCGCGAGGCCGCAATTGTTGCTCGCGGATGAACCGACCGGAAACGTCGATCCGAGTTTGGCCCAGCGATTATTGCGGCTATTCGTCGAACTGAACAAGTCGGGCACATCGATTGTCATCGCCACTCACGACATCGCGTTGATGGATCAGTACGATGCGCGGCGGCTGGTCTTGCACGACGGTCGGCTGCATATCTACGACTGAGGATATTCGATGACGGACATCCGCTTAGCCGATTTGGCAACGCCTATGCGCGAACCGACGGAGTCACTGCCGCGCTTCGAAACGGCACTGGTGCCGCGTAATTCGATTTCCGGCCGTTCGCTTGTTGCGGTCGTTGCCATCATGACGTTTCTTGCGTCGCTCACCACCGGTGCGGCGATGCTGGTCGGTAAGGCCGCAGGCGAATGGCAATCGGACATTTCGCGGGAAATCACGATACAGGTCGTGCCTGCAACTGGCCGCGACCTCGACGCTGCCGTCGATAAGGCTGTCTCCATCTCGCGCGCATTCGCCGGCATAGTTGACGTGCGACCGTATACGAAAGAGGAATCCGCCAAGCTGCTCGAGCCGTGGCTCGGGAGCGGACTCTCCCTCAGCGAATTGCCGGTGCCACGTTTGATCGTGGTCAAGATTGCGTCAGATGCCGCACCCGATCTCGCACAATTGAGGCGGACGCTTGCCGATCAGGTTCCGGGTGCCATGCTCGATGATCACCGTGGCTGGATCGATCGCATGCGGACCATGGCCGGCACGGCTGTCGCGGCGGGAATTGTTATTTTGGTTCTGATGTTCGCCGCAACCATATTGTCGGTGACTTTTGCAACCCGTGGGGCCATGGCGACCAACAAGGCGGTGATCGAAGTGTTGCATTTTGTCGGCGCAAAAAATGGGTTCATCGCCCGACATTTTCAACATCATTTCCTGGTTCTTGGGCTGCAGGGCGGCGCCATCGGCGGCGGCGCAGCGATGATCCTGTTCGCGCTCGCCGGCGTGACGAGCCGATGGTTTGCCGGTACCGCGGGCGGCGATCAGACGTCGGCTTTGTTTGGGTCGTTTTCCATCGGCGTGGCAGGCTATTTCGCATTGCTGGGGCAAGTTGCATTGGTGGGGCTGGTGACGGCCCTGACCTCGCGGCATACCGTCAACAACACGCTTGAGACGATTGACTGATGTTTGCCAGTGTTGCGCGCTGGATCGGTTTTTTGACCATGGCGGCTGGCGCCACCGGGATCATCCTGCTCGCGGGTGGGTTCTTCCTGTTCATCTCGCACATTCCAGGCGAGGAGGTGACGCTCGACAGCAAGTCGGACGGAATCGTAGCGCTTACCGGCGCAGCTGCGCGAATTCCCGATGCAATTGAATTGCTGGCGACCGAGCGCGGAAAGCGGTTATTGATCACGGGTGTACATCGCGCCACCAGCGCGAAGGAAATCGCCCGGCTCACGCCGCTCTATTCCAAATATTTTACCTGCTGCATTGACCTCGATCGTTCCGCGCTTAATACGTTCGGCAATGCGCTCGAAACCAGACGGTGGGCTCGCGGGCACAATTTCAATTCCCTGATCGTGGTGACGTCGAACTGGCATATGCCACGCGCCATGGCCGAGCTTGAACATCAACTCCCTGACGTCACGCTGATCGCGTATCCTGTTATCTCGGAAAAGGCGAAAGCCGAGCCGTGGTGGTCGAATGCGGACTCTGCGCGGCTGCTATTTCTTGAATACCTGAAATATTTGCTAGCCTGCACCCGCATGCGTATTGATCCCGACAGCGCTGTCTGAAGGAGCGCCAGTGGTCATTCTCCTCCGCTCGATTGCCTTCAATGTGTTGTTCTATCTCAATACGATCATTTATCTGATCGCAGCGCTGCCAACTTTCTTCATGCCCTATCGGGCTATCGTCGCAGTGGCGAAGTCATGGGGCCGCACGAACCTCGTTCTGTTGCGTGTGGTGGCCGGGATTGATTGTGAAATCCGAGGACGCGAGAAAATCCCCAAGGGCCCCGTCATCGTTGCCGCAAAGCATCAGTCCGCGTGGGAAACGTTCGCGCTGCTACCGTTGATCGACAATCCCGTGTTTATCCTCAAGCGCGAGCTGCAGTGGATTCCGATTTTTGGCTGGCTCACCATCAAAGGTCGCATGGTGCCAGTCGACCGCGGTGGTGGGGCCCAGGCTCTCGCTGCTATGGTCGAGCGTGCGCGCATCGAGCTAGCCGACAACCGCCAGCTCATTATTTTCCCCGAGGGTACGCGGCGGCCGGCCGGGGCAGAGCCGCGGTACAAGCTCGGTGTTAGCCACCTGTATGTTGCAGGAGGCGTTCCTTGTGTTCCGATCGCGCTTAATTCGGGCTTGTTCTGGCCGCGCCGCTCGTGGCGGCGCTTTCCTGGCACGGTTGTAGCCGAGATACTTGACCCAATTCCGCCGGGCCTCAGCAGAGAGGAATTCTTCGACCGGCTTCAAAACGACATCGAGACAGCGACGGCACGACTGATTGCGGAGGGCCGGGCAAAGTTCGGCCGGTGATGCTCAGCCAACAGCCGATTCGTGAATGCCTTTGAGCTGCTCGGCCAGCACATGCAAATCGCCGTCGCGAATTCCGAGCGTTTGCAGTTCTTTCACAGCCGCCAACACATAGTCGCGGCACGGCCCGGAGCGGCCATGACCCTGTCGGGCGTAGTGCAGTTGTTGCGCGAGCGTCAGCCGTCCGGCGTATTGGCGATGGCCTCGATCGACGACATAACAAAGCGCATGCACACTTTCGTCCGGATCGTCGTCGAGCCAGACCCTCCGCCAAGCCTCGCGATAGACCAGAGTCACCTGTTCGCGCCCGCGCAGATATTCGATCGTTTCGCTTCGGCGGGCCGACGCCACCCGGTAGGCAATTCCACGGCAATTGCCGCCCCGATCAAGCCCGAATACTACGCCGGGTTTCTCCGGAGTTCCGCGGTGCACAAACGAATAAACGCAGAGGGCGCGGTGGGCTCCTACGAGCCGTGCGTTGCGGCGCTCGAGAAAATCGAAGCCGGGCCGCCACATAAGCGACCCGTAGGCGAAGACCCAGAAGTCCTCGTTGATTTGATCGGATCGTGTGTTCATCGTGGCGGGGTTAAACCACGGCGTTGGAGGGAGTGCCGACTTGCGTCCGGGTAACAGGGAGCCGGTTTTCCTGCAACCCGCCTGTGCCCCGGGCGCACAAACGCCGCATTCGGCAGGTCATTGAATTCGATGATGCGTGATCAAACGAGCCTGCAATCACGCCGACGGACTGGCCTTCGCTATACGTTTCTTCTTTTTATCGTGTTTGCGGTCATTGCCGGGTGGACAGGCATTTGGAAATACGCCGCCGATAAGGCGCAGGCGACTATCGAGGGATGGCGTGCGCGTGAAGCCAAGTCCGGACGAGTCTATGACTGCGGCTCGCAGTCCGTTAGCGGATACCCATTCCGGATCGAAGTGAATTGCGACCAGGCCTCGGCACTCTTCCGCAGCAACCAGCCACCGGTTGAGCTTAAGACCAACGGCCTGATTGTGATGGCACAGGTCTATCAACCCGGTTTGCTGATCAGTGAATTCCACGGGCCGCTTTCGATTGGCGAACCCGGAAAGTTGCCGGACATTATCGCCGACTGGAAAGTCGCGCAGTCGAGCGTCCGTGGCACGCCGGCAGCACCCGAACGAGCGTCCCTTGTGTTCGATGGCCCGGCCGTGGACCGCATGAACGGCGGCGACCGTCAAAATTTATTGCATGCCAAGCACATCGAGATTCATGGCCGCATGGCTGAAGGGTCCGCCGCCAGCAAGCCGGTGATCGAAATCGCCCTGCAACTCGACCAGGCTTCCGCACCGATGTTACATCCCGCGGCCACACAACCGATTGATGCCAACATTACGGCGCTTCTTCGCGGCATGAATGATTTTTCGCCGAAGCCCTGGTCCGTGCGATTCCGCGAAATACAGGCGGCAGGCGGCCGTATCGATGTGACGAAGGCGCGTGTGCAGCAGGGCGATATCCTTGCAATCGGCGAGGGCAGCGTGTCCCTCAACGAGAACGGCCGGCTCGAGGGCCAACTCCGCGTTACGGTGACAGGGCTCGATCAGTTCCTGACTGCCATTGGCGCCCCGCAGCGTGTGCAAAGCTCGCCGAACATGGACAAACTTGTCGGAGCACTCGATCGGCTGGCACCCGGGTTAGGCGGAGTGGCGCGCCAGCAGGCAGGTGCAAATATTTCACTTGGCATAAATTTGCTTGGTGAGCAGACCACGCTCGAAGGCAAGAAAGCGGTGACGCTGCCACTGCGATTCACTGATGGTGCGGTATTTCTTGGGCCGGTGCCAATCGGCAATACGCCTGCGTTGTTCTAGCTCTTTTCCGACGCATAAGGCTTTGGCAGCGGTTCATGCGGCAGGTCCGGGTGCGGCCGGCCGAAATCCGGCGCCGGGGAATCCTGGCCGATGTCGACGATGCCTTTGCGGATAGCGCGTGTCCGCCCGAAGTGCTCAAACAGGGCGTCTCCGTCGCCCTTGCGGATCGCTTTGGTCAGAGCTGAAACATCCTCATTGAAGCGGCCGAGCATTTCGAGAACGGCATCTTTGTTCGCGAGAAACACATCGCGCCACATCGTGGGGTCGGATGCCGCGATGCGGGTGAAATCGCGGAAACCACCAGCGGAGAATTTCAACACCTCCGAACGCGTGACGGTTTGCAGTTCATCGGCCGTGCCGACAATGGTGTAGGCAATCAGGTGCGGCAGATGGCTGGTGATCGCAAGCACTAGGTCATGATGGTCGGGCGCCATCGTTTCCACGTTGGCGCCGAGCAGACGCCAGAATTCCGCGAGCTTCTCCACCGCCTTTGGATCGGTGTCTTTTGGCGGTGTCAGGATGCACCACCGGTTGACGAAAAGTTCGGCAAAGCCGGCGTCGGGACCGGAATATTCGGTGCCCGCGACCGGGTGTGCCGGTACGAAATGCACGGTTTTTGGCAGATGCGGCGCCATATCGCGCACGACCGCACCCTTCACGGAGCCGACGTCGGAGACAATGGTGCCCGGGGCAAGATGCGATCCTATTTCCTCTGCAACAGCGCCACAGGCGCCGACCGGGACGCAAACGACGACCAGATCAGCACCTTCCACCGCAGCGACGTTGCTTTCGATAACCTGGTCGGCAAGGCCGAGCTCGGCGACACGCTTACGCGTCTGTGGGGACCGCGCGGTGGCCACGATCGTGCGCGCTGCACCTTGCGCACGCGCAGCACGCGCAATCGAGGACCCAATGAGCCCGACGCCGATCAGCGCAAGACGATTGAATAATGTCGCGGGCTTGTTCACGGGGCCTTCCCCAGGAATTCCTTGAGTGCTTGGACAACGAGGCGGTTGGCCTCCTCGGTGCCGACGCTCATGCGCAAAGCATTCGGCAGCTTGTAGGCGCCGACCTGGCGCAGGATAAGGCCGCGCTTAGTGAGGAAAGCATCCGCGTCTTTGGCGGTACGCCCTTTGGTATTGGGGAAATGGATGAGCACGAAATTCGCCGCGCTGGGAGTTACCGGAAGGCCGAGCTTGCCAATTTCGTCCGTAAGCCAAGAGAGCCATTGCGTGTTGTGCGCGCGCGCGTGTTCCACGTGCGCAGTGTCCTTGATGGCCGCAATACCCGCCGCGATGGCCGGCGCGTTGACGTTAAACGGGCCACGGATGCGATTTACCGCATCCACGACGTGCGCAGGTCCATACATCCAACCGAGGCGCAGCGCGGCCAATCCGTAGATCTTCGAGAACGTCCGCGTCATCACGACGTTGTCGGTGGTGGCGACTAACTCAATGCCGGACTCATAATCATTCCGCTGCACGTATTCTGCATATGCGGCATCGAGCACGAGCAATACGTTCGACGGCAGCGCCTTCTGAAGTCGTTTGACCTCGTCGAACGGAATGTAGGTACCGGTCGGATTATTCGGATTGGCAAGAAACACGATTTTTGTGGCGGGCGTCACCGCCTTGAGGATCGCGTCGACACTTGCCGTAAAGTCCTTTTCCGGAGCAGCAATGGCTTTCGCTCCGGTACCCATGGTGGCGATCGGGTAAACCAGGAAGCCGTGAGTTGTGTAGATCGCTTCATCGCCGTCGCGGAGAAAGGCACGCGCGAGGAGATTGAGCAAATCGTCGGAGCCGGCTCCGCAAACGATGCGATCAGGGTCGAGGCCATAGGCAGCACCGATGGCGTCGCGCAATGCTGATGCCGAGCCGTCGGGATAATCCTGCAGGTGCTCGCCGGCCGCGCGATAGGCGGCGAGAGCATTCGCGCTCGGCCCCAACGGTGTCTCGTTGGAGGAGAGTTTGAATACCTTGGCAACGCCCGATGCGGTGCTCTTGCCCGGAACATAAGGGGCAATATCGAGCACGCCGGGGCGCGGTTGCGGGCGGTTGGCAGCCATCATTGTTGTCCGAACGATCAGGCCTTATCGGCGGCAACCGTATAGCGGGTTGCGTGGCTTCCGACGAGGGCCGCCGAATGCACTGTGGCCCCAGCCTTAACCAAAGCTGCGCTTGTCGATTCAAGGCTCGCACCCTTGGGCAATGTTACCAACAATGCAGCACCTTCGAAGGCGCGATCGGGCACGGCGATGAAATTGGCCTTTGCCGCCAATGCCTGCGCTGGACCTGCCCCCCACCCGGAGACGCGGATGCTCCACACTGCGGCTTCGGTTGCCATAGCGTCGGGCGCGACTCTGGAAAGGACGAACACCGGTAAGGCTGCCGGGTGGTCCGGACGTTCGACGAAAGGCAGCCGCGCGATGATTTTGGGCGCGGCATCGAATTCAAGCGCACTCCACCAGGCGCCGGCCGAAGCCACGTCGACGGCCGGAACGAGGCCGAGATCGCCTTTTGATGCCGATACCGCTGCAACGACTCCAGCCGCCCCCATGTGGGGAACAAACGGGACGGTAAATCCGAAATGAAAGCGGGCAGAGTCCCGCATCAGCGCGTCGCCGGCCGACAGGTCGGCATGGACGGAAAAGGGCGCCTGCACGTACGTAAAAGTGGAGATGATAACGCGCCAGATGCTTTCAACCGTATCAAGTGGCAACAATCCTTTATGGCGTTTAACAAGCCGCTGCATCATCTCTGCTTCGCGTGCCGGGCGGAACGCGGACGTGCCGTTGTCCTGGCTGCGTTTGGCCGCGATGAGGCGGTCGATGATCTCGCCGCGCTCCATCAGCAGCTGGTGCATCGCCTCGTCGATGCGGTCGATCTCCTTGCGCAGATCGGCCAGCGAGGGTGTTTCTGGGGGCTTCGCCATAGCGGCATTGATAAGTGGGCCGGGGCCTGAAATCAAAGAAAACGTTGACTGTTCCCTGTTAGATTGACAGTAAACCCTCTTCTAATCGCCCCGCGATGCGGGTAGCGCGCCGGGAGCGCACAGGCGACATGGGCGAAGCGAATTTGACGACCGCGAAAGAGGCGGCTGATGCTCCGCGCGAGGCGGACCAGCCGCACGACTCGCTTGTCGCCCATTTTGGGTCCGACAAGCCGCTCAAGCTTGACGCCGGCGTCGAGCTGACGCCTTTCCAGATTGCCTACAAGACCTATGGCACGCTTGACGCTGCGCGCACGAATGCGGTGCTCATCTGTCACGCGCTGACGGGCGACCAGCACGTCGCCAGCGTGCATCCCGTCACGAAGAAAGGCGGTTGGTGGGAAACGATGGTGGGGCCTGGAAGACCCATCGATACCGAGCGTTATTTTGTGATCTGCCCGAACGTGGTTGGGGCCTGCATGGGCACCACCGGACCGTCATCGACGGATCCGAAGACCGGCAAGCCCTGGGGCCTCAACTTCCCGGTCATTACAATTCGCGACATGGTCCGCGCGCAGGCCATGCTGCTCGATCATCTTGGCATTGAGACATTGTTTGCGGTTGCAGGTGGCTCGATGGGCGGCATGCAGGTTCTGCAATGGGCTGCAAGCTACCCGCACCGTGTTTTCTGCGCGCTGCCGATCGCGTGTGCGACCCGCCATTCGGCACAAAACATTGCGTTCCACGAGGTTGGCCGGCAAGCAATCATGGCGGACCCGGAATGGCGCGGTGGCCGTTACCTCTTGGAGGATACCAATCCGCGTCGCGGTCTCGCGGTCGCGCGTATGGGCGCGCATATCACTTATCTCTCAGACGCCGCGCTGCATCGGAAATTCGGCCGCAAATTTCAGGACCGGTCGAATCCGACGTTCTCGTTCGATGCGGATTTTGAGGTGGAGTCTTATTTGCGGCATCAGGGAATTTCGTTCGTTGAACGTTTCGACGCGAATTCCTACCTCTATCTCACGCGCGCAATGGATTATTTCGACCTCGCGGCAGATTACGATGGCGTGCTGGCGAATGCGTTTAAGGGAATACCCACACGCATCTGTGTGATTTCCTTCAACAGCGACTGGCTTTTCCCGACCTCGGAATCGCGTGCAATTGTCCATGCGTTGAATGCGGCGAGCGCACGCGTGTCGTTCGCCGAGATTGTCACCGACAAAGGCCATGACGCCTTCCTGCTCGACGAACCGGAATTATTCGCAATCGTTCGCGGCTTCCTCGATGGGGCTGGCAAGGCGCGTGGCCTTGCGTCCAAGAGTTGATCAATGAACACCCTGTCACATGCCAATGCTGATTTGGCCGTTGAGAGTATGGCGCGAACGCCCGGGGGTGCCCGCGTCGACTTGGTGTTGGTCGCAGAGATGGTCGAGCACGGTGCAAAGGTGCTCGACGTCGGATGTGGTGATGGAGAGCTGCTGCGGCTTCTGAGTGAAAGCCGCGGGGTCGACGGCCGCGGCATTGAACTGTCGCGCGAAGGCGTGAACGAATGCGTTGCCAAAGGTTTGGCGGTGATCCAGGGCGACGCAGACACCGATCTCGGCGACTACCCCGATGATGCGTTCGATTACGTCATCCTGTCGCAGACCCTGCAGGCGACACGTCACCCCCGCGTCGTCCTTGAGCACATGCTGCGCATTGGACGTCGGGCGGTGGTGTCGTTTCCAAATTTCGGCCACTGGCAAGTTCGGCTCCAGCTGTTGTTTGCTGGCCACATGCCGCGCACCGATATCCTGCCTCACAGCTGGTACGACACCCCCAACATCCACCATTGTACCATCAAGGACTTCCGACAGCTCTGCACGGAGATCGGGGTCAAAATGGAAAAGGCTGTCGCGCTGAATGCCTGGGGCTCGCCATTACGCCTTAATGCGCCCTGGTGGTTTTGGAACCTCTTCGGCGAACAGGCCGTATTTGTGCTGAGCCGTAAGGGCTGAAACGGGTTTTCCGCATATCCTGAGTTCCGTGTGGAACTGCTGCACTGCAACTTTAACTGTACTGCAGCGATACCATTTCTTTGCGTCTAAGTATATATCGTATCGAAAACAATATAGTTGCACTATAGAAAGTAATAATCAGAAATATCAGCGTATATATTATTTCGACCACGTATATATAACGAATAGCCGCTATGCGTTCCATAAATGACCTTCCGTTGATCACGAAATTGCCATATGCCGGCGGCGTTTAGACACCGCACCAGGCGCTGATTCTATCGGGGTTTGGTGTAATGCTTGAATAGCTAAGGGGACTAATCTGATGAAACTTAAGATAAGACGGGCGGCAGCTGTGTTGTGTTCGGTGGCGGTTGCGGCTCTCGCAACGTCAGCCCTCGCAAGACCCGTCCACCATCATCGCCATAGTGCTGCAGCCAATGCGCAGACTGCGCTTCAACCGCAAATGGCCGGGGCCGAGCGCGATGCGCGTTATCCATTCGATGGAACTCAAGCCGCCACGGCGACGGCCGACGAGACGATTATTCGCGGCCGACGTCACGGCCGCGTGTCGCTGGCCGATGCGCGCGCCCTGGCGCAATCGCATTCGAACTCTGCCTATGGGGGCGCCACAAGCGATGGACTGGTCAGTGAGGCTCGCAAGTATATTGGTACCAATCCGACTGGACGCGGCAGCCTGTGGTGCGGCGCTTTCATGGACATGGTCCTGAAGCGGACGGGCCATGCTGGCGGCGGTAATCTCGCCAGTGCCTATGCGCACTACGGCCAGCGCGTGAGCGGGCCGCAGGTTGGCGCCATCGCAATTATGGGACGCCATGGCGGCGGCCATGTCGGAGTCGTGAGCGGGGTCGACCCGAACGGCAATCCGATCATCGTGTCCGGCAACCACAATCACACAGTTGCCGAGTCGGTCTATCCGGCCGGGCGGATCAGCGCTTACGTTCTACCTGGCGGCTGATCCCAACGCTGGTCAGTAAAAACGCGCCCTGCCGCTGAGCAGGGCGCGTTTTTTGTTGGCGCCGACGGGTCGATCTGGTGCTTGCCGTCACAAAGCAGCGAAACTGACAGTATCCCCATCGGAGATGTCGCCCGCGATCACCACCTCGGCATAAACGCCACAATCAGAGTGATTGAAATTTTCCAGGAGCGTTCGCGGGATCGTCATGTCTCGGATACCGGTGTTCGGGTCGACGTCGGTCGCGGCGCACCGCTGGATGCGCTTGACCGCTTTCAGCCGGGTAGTCTTTCCGATGGTGAACGTTTGGCCGAGCAGGTTGAACTCATGCCAGGCCGGCCAACCGGTGACATAAAGATTGCCGCGAAAGCGGAGCGGATCGACTGGCGCTCCGGCAGCATTTTCAACCGCCGCCACCGAAGCCAGGTTAATGATGGAAACGACCTTCTTGGCCACGTCCGAGAAACTATGGCCGGCGCCGGACAGGACCTTGGGTGGCCCTCGCAATTCCTTCGGCACGAAACGGCGGAAAAACGCCTCTATGGCAAGCCGCCCCTCCTTGCTGCGCAAGTCGCCGCGCGCCGCTTCGCGACCCTCCCAGTGGATCGTCAGCGTATGGCTGGCCTCGTCGAAATCAGTACGCAGCGTCGCCAGACGCTCATTGCGCATGAGCATCAGGAATCGCTGCTTGGGGAAGTAAGCGGGCGCTGTCGGGTCGAAGCCCGAAGGGCCATTCTCGATTGCATAGAGGCGGTCGGCTGGCAGGGTTGCCCCGGGGGTCAAGTGGGTTTGCGGTAGCTTCTGCGGCGACAGCCCTTTTACGGGATAGCGGTAAATGGCGTTGATCCGGGCGGGCTCGCTTGTCATCGGATTTTCTGCATTTTCAAGGCCGTTCGAAAAGCCTTTACTCTGAGCTATATCAACCCGTTCGCCTCTTCAAACTGCGATATTTGAACCCACATAACGCTGGTACGGGCCGCCTTAGGGGACCCGTTATTTTAACCGGCGCCTTCATGGGCCGAGGGAGTTGAGACATGAATTTCGAAAAATATACCGACCGCGCGCGCGGGTTCGTGCAGTCTGCACAATCACTGGCGATGCGGGAGGGCCACCAGCAATTTGCCCCCGAGCATCTGCTCAAAGTCCTGCTTGACGATCCGGAAGGACTGGCGGCAGGCCTGATCGACCGTTCCGGCGGTCGATCCCGTCAGGCGTTGCAGGCGGTTGATGCGTCCCTCGCCAAGCGGCCCAAGGTCAGCGGCGGTGGTGCAGGGCAGATCTATATGGATCCGGCACTGGCGCGCGTATTCGACGCCGCCGAGAAGGCCGGTGAGAAAGCCGGGGATAGCTTCGTTACCGTCGAGCGATTGTTGCTCGCGCTTGCAGTGGAGAAAGACACCGAAGCCGGGAAAATTCTCGCCAAGGCTGGCGTGACGCCGCAGAACCTCAACGCCGCGATCAATGCGCTGCGCAAAGGGCGCACTGCTGATTCTGCCTCCGCAGAAAACGCCTACGATGCGTTGAAGAAGTACGCCCGCGATCTCACGCAGGTGGCGCGTGACGGCAAGCTCGATCCGGTGATCGGCCGCGATGAGGAAATCCGCCGCACGATCCAGGTGCTCTCGCGCCGGACCAAGAACAATCCTGTGCTGATCGGCGAGCCTGGCGTTGGCAAAACCGCAATCGTGGAAGGCCTCGCGCTGCGGATCGTCAATGGCGACGTACCGGAGAGCCTGCAGGACAAACGGCTGCTCGCGCTCGATCTCGGCGCGATGATCGCCGGCGCAAAATATCGCGGCGAATTCGAGGAGCGGCTTAAGGCGGTGCTGCAGGAGGTTACTTCCTCCGACGGCGGCATCATCCTGTTCATCGACGAGATGCACACGCTGGTCGGTGCCGGCAAAGCCGACGGGGCGATGGATGCGTCCAATCTTCTCAAGCCGGCGCTTGCGCGCGGCGAATTGCATTGCATCGGCGCCACCACGCTCGACGAATACAAAAAGCACGTAGAGAAAGACGCGGCCCTGGCGCGGCGCTTCCAGCCGGTCTTCGTCGATGAGCCGTCGGTCGAAGATACGATCTCGATATTGCGCGGCCTCAAGGACAAATACGAGCAACACCATGGCATTCGGATTTCCGATTCGGCGATTGTCGCTGCCGCAACATTGTCGCACCGCTACATCAGCGACCGTTTTCTGCCCGACAAGGCGATCGATCTCATCGACGAGGCCGCGGCGCGGTTGAAAATGCAGGTCGATTCCAAGCCGGAGGAGCTCGATTCCATTGATCGTGAAATCGTTCGGCTGAAAATCGAACAGGAAGCGCTGAAGAAAGAATCCGATTCAGGCTCCAAGGATCGTCTCAAGCGCCTGGAAGCTGAATTAAAGACGCTAGAGAAGCAGTCAGCCGATATCACGACGCGTTGGAAAGCTGAAAAGGAAAAGCTATCCGACGCACAAAAGCTCAAGACCGAGCTCGATCAGTTGCGCGCGGAGCTCGCCAATGCGCAGCGCCGCGGCGAATACCAGCGCGCCGGCGAACTGGCCTATGGCCGTATTCCGGAACTGGAAAAGAAGCTTAAGGAACTTGAAGCTTCCGAAGGCAAACGCGCTGCCATGGTCGAGGAGACCGTGACCGCCGATCATGTGGCTGGCGTTGTCTCTCGCTGGACCGGCGTTCCCGTCGACAGGATGCTCGAGGGCGAAAAGGAAAAGCTCCTCCGCATGGAAGACGAGCTCGCCAAGCGCGTGATCGGCCAGCAGGATGCCGTTCATGCGGTGTCGACGGCCGTGCGGCGTGCGCGTGCGGGCTTGCAGGATCCGCACCGGCCTATCGGTTCATTCATGTTCCTGGGTCCAACCGGCGTCGGCAAGACCGAACTGACCAAAGCACTGGCGGAATATTTATTCGACGACGAGAATGCGCTGATCCGGATCGATATGTCGGAATATATGGAGAAGCACGCGGTCGCCCGGCTGATCGGTGCGCCTCCGGGTTATGTCGGTTACGAGGAAGGCGGCGCGCTCACAGAAGCGGTGCGGCGTCGGCCTTATCAGGTCATCCTATTCGATGAGATCGAGAAGGCGCATCCGGACGTGTTCAACGTCTTGCTGCAGGTGCTCGATGACGGGCGACTGACCGATGGGCAAGGCCACACCGTCGATTTTCGCAATACGCTGATCGTGATGACGTCAAACCTCGGGGCAGACTTCCTTGTCAATCAGCCCGAAGGCCAGGATACGGACGCGGTCAAGGATCAAGTGATGGCCGTGGTGCGCGCAGCATTCCGGCCGGAATTCCTCAACCGCGTTGATGAGATCATCTTGTTCCACCGCCTCAAGAAGTCGGAGATGGGGCGCATTGTCGACATCCAGATGACGCGGCTGCAGAAGTTGCTCGATGATCGGAAAATCACGATCAAGCTTGAGGCGAGCGCGCGCGATTGGCTGGCCGAAAAGGGCTGGGATCCCGCCTATGGTGCGCGGCCGCTTAAACGCGTGATCCAGAAATCCGTACAGGATCCGCTCGCCGAGATGATACTTGCAGGCACGATCAAGGACGGTCAGAAAGTCACCATTTCCGGCGACAAGCTGGGGCTGACCTTCAACGGAAAGCTGGCGCAAGCAGCGTAAGTTTACGAAACGCGATTCGAAAAGTCAGCGTACCGCCGGCGCGCTCGATGCCACGCGCGCCGGTTTGCGCGCCATGATGCCGTCGAGCCGCTCGCGCTCAAGTTCGAAACTAGCGAGCATTGGGCCATCTAGGACGCGGCCACGTGGCAGCTTGATGCGCATCGGATCAACGAAGCGGCCGTTCACCAATATTTCGTAGTGAAGGTGCGATCCGGTCGACAGTCCGGTCGAGCCGACGAAGCCGATCACCTGACCTTGGCGCACGCGCGTGCCCTCGTCGATGCCGCGCGCAAATGCGGTCATGTGGCCGTAGGCGGTTTCGTAGCCATTGGTATGGCGAATGCGAATGTATTTGCCGTAGCCCGACTCCAGGCCAGCTTTCTCGACGACGCCATTGCCGGATGCGTAGATCGCCGTACCGCTCGGCGCCGCCCAGTCCACACCGGTGTGCATTTTGGTGTAACCGAGGATCGGATGCCGGCGCAGCCCGAAACCGGATCGCATAATGCCGGCTAGCACAGGCTTGCGGACCAGAAATTTCTTCGCACTCTTGCCGGTCTCATCGTAGTAGTCGACCACGCCATCATCGGGGGACTGGAAACGATAGAATTTTTTCGTTTCACCGCCGACCGTAAGTGTCGCGAACAGAACTTCGTTGCGGCTATCTGCGACGGGGGTCTCTTCTTCGCCGGCGTAAAGTACTTCGAAGGAATCGCCGGGTTGTACCTTACGTTGGAAATCGACGTCGTAGGAGTAGATGCGGATCAGGTCCTCGATAATCGGGTTTGGTATCCGGTTGCGCAGTGCCGTCTCGTAGACACTTTGGTAAAGGCGAACGCCCGACGTGTCATCGTCACCGGTGTCTTCGGAACTCTCGGCAACCTCGGTGTCTACGTTCTTGACGTCAACCGAGACATATTTTCCGGTATCCGCCAAAGCCACGACTGCGTCGATTGCTGTATCATTGGCAACAATCACGCGAATCGGCTGCAGGCGCTGCCCGCCCATCAGGGGAGCCATCAGCACGCGCAGTTTTTGCCCCTCTTTGATGCCGCCATCGAACGCGCGTGGTCCAAGAACGCGGGCGATTGCGCTAATATCGGCCGGCGTTGCGCCGAGATCGCGTAAGATGGAAGCAACGGTTTCGCCCTTTTTGGCTATGATCTGTTTCTCGTTGATCCCATTGCCACCGGTGGTCTGCGCCGTTGTCTTGGGCAGCAGCGTAATGTTCTCAGGGATGATGCGCGCCTCGAAGCCGGCGTAGGGATCGACGGTTCCGTCGCCGGCATATGCGAGCTTGATGCCGGTAATGTTTGAAGCGACCGGCATATGATTGGCGGTTTTCTCACTCCATTCGGCAGCTTCGCGCACGCGTGCCATCACATCATCCGATGGTGTGAGCAGCGCGATTTTGAGTTTTGGCATGAGCGGCACCATATCGCGCATAACGAAAGCGACTTCGGCGTCCGGTTCAGCGGCGGGGGTATCGTCCGATGCGGTGGCCCCACCGGGCGCAGATTCGGCGAGCAGGCGTTGCGGGTTGAACGGCGGAATGTTGGTGGAGAGATCGGAAACAGTCAGTGAGAGATTACCGGCGATGCGTACGAACGGGCGTACGCGGACAACCTCATGATTGCCAACTCTGTTGATGGTGGAGACGCGAATAACCTGACGTGCGAATGATGGCTCTTCCGCGGTTGGCAGGCGGTCGCTCTTGTGGGCGCCGCGCTCACCTCCAACTCCGAGTGCGCCGCGCAACGCGACCTCGACTCGTTCCGGCAGCGAAGCGAAGTTGGTTTCGCCGTCGAGCGACGTGAAAACGGCGCCACCCATAAGAGCAGCGCCGCACAGTGCGGTAAGGATCGTGCCGGCAAACCATTGCACTGATACACGGCGACGATCTACGAAACCGCTCGAGCCCCCGTCGACCGACAGTGGCGGCTCATTGCCGAGCTCAATAGCGTCGGCCTGTCTCGATCGATTTGTGCCGCGCGACCGTGTCTGGTCCAAGCTCGCCGTCCCCTGCGCCTCGGATCGAAGGCCGCCGCAATCGCCCCAACGCTGTCGGCAGGCCGCTTGAATCGAATGGCCGGCACGATGCCGGTTGGCCCAAGGGCCGTCAATGACTGCACCCGAACCCGATTAAGTGGCCTGATTGACGGCGGCTGAAGGCCCCCGTTTGCGATTCCGTCCCTCGAACGAACCGCAAGGACGACGCAGGAATATGGCCTCAGTGCGGCGCGGTATGAATTAAGGCATTGTTTATTCGAAGATCACCAGAAATCTTAGCCCGGCCCCGAAATACCATTCGGACCAAGAAAACGGGCGTTTTTGGTTGACAAGGCTTCGGGCCGAAGCATATATACGGTCCATCGGCGCGCCGTCCGCTTACGGCGCGATTGCGCGCCTCTGAAGCTCCTCACTGGAACAGTGAATCGGCATCCGATGGTTCTCGGATGCACGGGCTTCGACGGCTCTTCGGCTTACCGAAGGGTGGGGACCGCCATGGTCCCCGGGCTGTTTGAAAAGTGAATCGGAAGAAAGAGAAACGTGGACGGCGGAGTCCTTGCGGGCCGCTTTCGCGTGAAGAAGCAATTCTTCACGAGGGGCGGCTTTGGAAGAGACTTCGGCGGTACACGTTTAAGGTACATCGCTGATCGATCACTCGATCAGTGGGTGGACCTCGTCAATGTGACGACACTACCCAGTGTCGTCACTGCGCAAACGTGACCAAGCCGGAATTAAAATCTCATCCAACTTGAGAGTTTGATCCTGGCTCAGAGCGAACGCTGGCGGCAGGCCTAACACATGCAAGTCGAGCGGCCGTAGCAATACGGCAGCGGCAGACGGGAGAGTAACACGTGGGAACGCGCCCTTCGGTTCGGAATAACTCAGGGAAACTTGGGCTAATACCGAATACGCCCTTACGGGGAAAGATCTATTGCCGAAGGAACGGCCCGCGTCCGATTAGCTTGTTGGTGAGGTAACGGCTCACCAAGGCGACGATCGGTAGCTGGTCTGAGAGGATGACCAGCCTCACTGGGACTGAGACACGGCCCAGACTCCTACGGGAGGCAGCAGTGGGGAATATTGGACAATGGGCGCAAGCCTGATC
>JBATYN010000279.1:0-2429 GCA_049674125.1 Pseudolabrys sp.
CATATAGTAAACCGCGCTGGCGAGTGACTGATCGTCTTCAAATGTTATCCCCTTGAATGCATCTTGAAATGATAGGCCGACAAAAACAAACAGCGTTGCGAAGGCCACAGCGATCAACAGGTACACAAGAATCGCTCCGATAATTCGGTGGTATGTGACACGGCCTCGCTTGAACACGGCCTGAGCAACCACGAATCCGAGAGTGACCGCGATGATAAACCACGCACCGGCCAATATGTGGAGGTGGAAGGCTAAAGGGTAATACAGTCGCAGGAAAAATACGGCCAGATTGGCAATAAGCGCAATCGACATCAAAACGAGTGCCGTCGGGCTGTCGGAAATGAACACCATGCTAGCGATGATCGCCAGCAATCCGCCGATCGCAAATCCGTGAAAGACGGAAATGCCACTTGCCTGGAGTGGGGCGAAGACAAATATCACCAGCATCAGCACCGCCGTTAGCAGCGTGAGCAGCCAGTCGCTACGTTCGCGCAAACGGCGCAGGTCGCCAATGGGGTCTAGAATCATCGCAGTTGCTCCGAATGCGAAGAGTCGACCAATTGTCGTTGATGCGGCTTAATACTTCGCTGCTTTTCCAGAAAAAGGGGCGGACACGATGGTCACAGCAGTCATGAAGGACACTGGGGCGAAGGCCCGACCAACGGGAGACTCTCCCTCCCGGCTGATCGATGCGAGGATCAAGGAACTGGGTGATTGGCGGGGCGAGATGCTCGCCCGGGTCCGACGTCTCATCAAGCAAGCCGACCCGGAAGTGGTCGAGGCGGTGAAATGGAAAAAGCCGTCGAACGCGATGCGAGGTGTTCCGGTGTGGGAACACGCCGGCATCATCTGCACCGGCGAGACGTACAAGAATGCCGTGAAAATAACTTTCGCCAAGGGTGCCGCGTTGGAGGATGCTTCAGGCCTCTTCAACGCTAGCCTCGAAGGCAACACAAGACGTGCCATCGATTTCCATGAGGGCGACAGGGTTGATGAAAAGGCGTTGAAGGCGCTCATTCGTGCCGCCGTGGCACTGAACACGTCGGTGCGGCCGACCGCTCGCCCCGTCCGCTCTCAGAAGAGACCAAAGATCGGGTGAAGACCTACGAGACAATCGACGATGATCTCTGCGACAGCCGACAGCGGTGCCGGAGGGAAAGGTACTGAACGTCCTTTCTAAACCAAATCACCAGCGGCGGTAATGAATGCATATGCCAGCCACCCTATCCACGCTCCACTCAGAACAAGCCCTAAAAATATTAATATTGGAGGCCACGCTCCATGCAATAAGCGAGAGCCAAGCGTTCTTACCGATTGGTATGTCATAGCGACAGCAACTTAATTGCAGTGACGAGGTGGCGGCACCAATCGTGGCGTTGTGGCTTGCGCTCGATTGGTGCGCGCCCCAAGCGGAGATTTGATCTCAGCCCCCGCCTGGCCGGCACAATAAAACGCGCGCTGATTACAGCGCTATGTCATCTGACACAGGCATCAATGTATTTGTTTTGATGTGGCGGAATGGTCATATTGAAAACCAGAGTTCCACTAATGGAACTTTGCACAAAAGAAAGACCGCAGCTGCGGCAACGGGAATATTCATGCGGATCGGAGGGAACACCCGAAACTGGACTTGCGGCGCATTAATCGGCATTGCCGCCCTTTGCTTCGTTAGTACTGCGGCGGCCGACGACGCCGAGCAATGTGTGAGAGGTTCCGGTGGCACCGCAATCGATGCTTGCACGCGTGCCCTGAACTCGGACCGATTTGATCAGCACAATCTCGCAATCATCTACAGCAATCGCGGCAACCAGCGGGAGCGCTTGGGCGACTACGATAAAGCCATCGCGGATCATAACGAGGCGATTCGAACCGATCCGGCTTACGCCGCCGGTTTCATGCATCGTGGCAACGCTTATGCTCGCCACGGCGATTTCGATCGCGCTATTGCCGATCACTCAGAAGCGATCCGGCTCGCCCCCAAGGACGCCGATGCATTTTATAACCGAGGCTATACGTACAGCAATAAGGGTGACCACGAGCGAGCGGTTGCGGATACACAACAGGAATCGATTTCACAATTTTTTTGACAAGCCAATATAGAATCCACGACGTGCCCCAAACTGCGGCGCAAACACACCAATGCCCGAGCCGTCCCTGAGCTCGTAGACAGTATCGAAGACGTTCACGACGTCGAAACGCGCGGTAAATTTGCCGAAGTCGGGAACCGTGAAGTCGCGAGAAACTCCGACGTTGGCCGTTGCGTAGGCAGCGACATGATCGGTGTTGGCGAACCCGCTGCGCAGGCCGCTGCCGTAGACCATGCTGGCGCCGAATTTCGTATTGTCCCAGAGATAGGAGCCACCAGCGGAGGCGGTCCACGTCTGCGCGTGGTCGGTGTAGACATAGTTGTTCGCGATGTAAGCTAACTC
>JBATYN010000280.1:0-6061 GCA_049674125.1 Pseudolabrys sp.
CACCAGCTTGTCGACCGCTTCACCAGTCGCGTACCGCGTTCCTTCGCGCAGCGCATCGCGGATATCGCCGAAGACAAATAAATCTCCGACCGTCGTGCCGGCAAGTGCGGACATATCATCCGGCACACCGGTGATAAAACCGCGCGCAAAACTTTCGGCTTTGTGCTGCGTGGTAGCGGCCTCTGCGGTCGCGGCCGTCACCTTCTGCGCCAGTATTGAATTGATCGCCACGTGGCGGTCGGCGGCAAGGGCAACGAAACTCTGTGCGAGTTCCGCATCGCGCGCGGCAAGCGCCGCGTTGATCTCACGCTGTGCGACATCAGCATCGAAGGTGCCATCGAGCGCGCGGTCGGCTAGCCGCGCCGGGTCGTCAAGGCCCGCGACGGCGTCAGCCGCATGCGGGACAGCGTAGACCGCGGCGGCCGAAAGCAACGCGGCAACAAGCAAGGCCGGCGCGACGCATGGGCTGCGTGCACTGTTTTCCTTCAATGGTTCCAACACGACCGTCTCCGAATCAGCGACCGCCGAAGCATAGGGCCCCTTCAACACCGCTGTGACCGGCAACCAAGGCGTTTCAGCGGCATAATCACAAAGCACATTGCGATGGAGCTAGGCATTGCGGGTCTCCCTCGCTATGGTGCGCCCGAATTTGGCCCCACGCGCGGCCACATGAGGAGTTTCCATGGCGGAACACGTCGTCCCCCATTTCCACAACGATCCTGGCGTGCCGGTGATCGACATTGGCGCCAGGGAATTTATGTGCGTCGGCGCAACACCGCCCTATGATCATCCGCACGTGTTCCTCGACATAGGCGAGGACAAAGAAATTATCTGCCCGTATTGCTCAACGCTCTACCGCTTCGATCCATCGCTCAATTCGCACGCGGCGCGTCCGCCGCAATGCGCATTGCCGCATTCCGCAGCAGCCTGATCCCGATCGGACCCTTCCGCCATGGCGCCCGCGCGTCATGTCATTGTTGCCGGAGCCGGCATTGGCGGCCTGACCGCAGCGCTGGCACTCGCGCGTGCAGGCATGCGCGTGACGGTATTCGAACAAGCCGAAAAACTGGAAGAGACAGGCGCCGGGCTGCAACTTGCTCCTAACGCCAGTCGTGTGCTGATCGCGCTGGGCTTGCGCGAACGTCTCGCCTCCGTCGCAGTTGCACCACAAGCCATCCGGGTGATGGCCGGTGGCTCCGGCCGCGAAATCGTACGGATCCCGCTCGGCCAGGACATCGAACGCCGCTATGGCGCACCGTATTGGTCGATCCATCGCGGTGATCTGCAATCGGTGCTCGCGGACGTCGCGCAGCGGGAGCTCGACGTGCGAATTCAGCTCGGAGTCCGCGTCGAAGATTTTGCCGCGCACGGTAATGGCGTCAGTGTGCTTGGCAAAAGCGGCACCCAGGTACTCGATGAACGAGGCATCGCACTGATCGGCGCCGATGGCATTTGGTCAAACGTCGCAGCCCGCCTCGGCCGGCATCAGCAACCAACCTTCCGCAACCGCACGGCCTGGCGCGCGCTCATTGCGAGCGATGCGGCGCCGGCAGAATTCCGCGAGCCTGTGGTGCATCTCTGGCTCGGACAGGACGCTCATCTTGTGCACTACCCCGTCAAAACTGGCCGCCTCATCAACATCGTCGGCATCGTGCACGATGAATGGAGTGAGACGGGCTGGTCGGCGGCTGGTGACCGAACCGAAATCCTTCGCCACTTCGCGCGCTGGGCCTGGTCGGAGAAGGCTCGTGCATTCATCGCAATTCCGGATCGTTGGCTGAAATGGGCGCTCTACGACCGGCCGGCACCTTTCCGTGGCGGCAAGGCCCCGGTCACCCTGATCGGGGATGCCGCCCACCCGATGCTCCCCTTCCTTGCGCAGGGCGCGGGCATGGCAATCGAGGATGCCGTCGTCCTTGCGGATATGCTCGCCAAATATATCGATGACCCTGCGGATGCGTTACGCGCATACGAAGGCGCCCGTTGGCACCGCACCGCGCGTGCCCAACAGTTCTCGCGCCGCCAGGGGCGCATGTATGGGCTGACTGGGCCGGAAGCACTCGTCCGCAATCTGGCGATGCGGACGATGGGCGGCGAAAGGCTGCGCGCCCGTTACGATTGGCTCTATAGTTGGCTGCCGCCTCAACGTTACTGCGCACGATGAGTATCAACGTATGATGTTTCCTTCGACCGTTGCCGGAAGTCTGCCTAAGCCCTCCTGGCTCGCCGAGCCGAACAAACTGTGGCCGCAGTGGCGCCTGCAAGGCGACGAACTCACTCCCGGCAAACTCGATGCCACTTTGCTCGCGATCAAAATGCAGGAGGATGCCGGCATCGACATCGTCTGCGACGGCGAGCAATCGCGCCAGCATTTCGTGCACGGGTTTCTGGAATTCGTCGACGGCATCGATTTTGCGCACAAGGTCGAGATGGGCATCCGCGGCGACCGTTACAAAGCCATGGTACCGGTCGTAAACGGCGAATTGAAACTGAAAGGCCGGGTGCATCAAACGGAGGCGCGCCATGCCCGCGCGCATACCAAACGCAAGTTGAAAATCACGCTGCCCGGCCCGATGACGATTTCCGACACGGTCGCCGACTCGCACTACGGCGACAAAATCAAAATGGCGATGGCTTTCGCCGGACTGCTCAACCAGGAAGCCCGCGCGTTGGAAGCCGACGGCGTCGACGTAATCCAGTTCGATGAGCCGGCCTTCAACGTATTCATGGACGAAGTATCCGGGTGGGGTATCGAGGCGCTGCATCGTGCTATCGACGGGCTCAAATGCACCACCGCCGTGCACATCTGTTACGGCTACGGGATTAAGGCCAACATCGACTGGAAGAATTCGTTAGGCGGAGAATGGCGGCAATACGAAGAGATTTTCCCCGCGCTGGCCAAAAGCCGCATCAATCAAGTGTCGATCGAGGCGATCAATTCACGTGTGCCGCTGAAGCTTTTATCGCTGCTCGACGGCAAAGATGTGCTGGTCGGCGTCATCGACGTCGCCACTGACAAAGTGGAAACGCCTGAACAGGTCGCGCAAGTCATCGCCGACGTCATGAAGTTCGTGCCGAAGGAAAAAATCATCGCCTGCACCAATTGCGGCATGGCGCCGATGCGGCGCGATATCGCCGAAGCAAAACTCGTTGCGTTGGGCGCCGGCGCAGCACTGGCGCGGCAGAAATTCGCGTGATCCCTTCCGCTCGTCCCCCGCGAAAGCGGGGACCCAGCGGTTCCAAAGCGCGCAGCAAGTTCTGGATGCCCGCTTACGCGGGCATGAGCGGAGTGTGGTATCGCGCCGGCTTGGTTTACCTTGCCGCTCTTCCCATGACGTCCATCAGTTCAGCGACCTTGCGCCGCTGATCGGCCTTGTTACCACTCTTGATCGCATGATCGACACAATGCGCCACGTGATCGCGCAGGATTTCCTCTTCGACACGGCGTAGCGCGGCGCGCACCGCGCCGATTTGCGTTACGATGTCGATGCAATAGCGATCACCCTCGACCATGCGGGTGAGGCCGCGCACCTGCCCTTCGATGCGATTGAGCCTTTTGACCGTTGCCGGCTTGTTGTCCTTTGCCATCAGCGTTATATACCCCCTGGGGGTATCGGAGACAAGACGTGAGTGTCACACACGGCCATCATCAACCGGCGGCGAACAGGGCGATCGACCCCGTCTGCGGCATGACGGTAGACCCGCGCACGGCGAAACACCGCGCCGAACATCACGGGCACAGCTACTATTTTTGCTCGGCCGGCTGCCGCACGAAGTTCGTCACCAATCCGCAGAAATACCTGGGCGCGAGCGAACCCGAGCCGGTCGCGGAAGGCGCCATCTACACCTGCCCGATGCATCCTGAGATCCGGCAGGCCGGTCCCGGCGCCTGTCCAATATGCGGCATGGCGCTCGAGCCTGAGATCGCCGGCCCCGAGACCGGCCCAAATCCCGAACTCGTCGACATGAAACGGCGATTCTGGATCGGCCTCGTGCTCACGCTGCCGGTGTTCACGCTGGAAATGGGCGGCCACATTTTCGGCGCGCACAATTGGGTCGCGCCTACGCTCTCAAATGACGTTCAATTCGCTTTTGCCACCCCGGTCGTGCTGTGGGCCGGCTGGCCGTTTTTTGTGCGCGGATGGCAATCGCTCGTCACGCGCAATCTCAACATGTTCACGCTCATCGCCATGGGCACCGGCGTGGCTTACGTCTACAGCCTGTTCGCCACTTTCGCGCCGGGAATTTTTCCAGAGGCATTTCGTGGCCACGGCGGTGCACCGGCCGCCTATTTCGAAGCGGCAAGCGTCATCACCGTATTGGTGCTGATGGGGCAAGTGCTCGAACTGCGCGCGCGCGAGGCGACTTCGGGCGCTATCCGCGCCCTCCTCGATCTCGCGCCGAAAACCGCCCGGCGCGTCAAAGACGATGGCAGCGATGAGGAGATTTCGCTCGACGCGGTACAGGTCGGCAACCGTTTGCGCGTGCGGCCCGGCGACAAGGTCCCTGTCGACGGAATTGTTCTCGAAGGCCGCTCCGCGCTCGACGAATCCATGGTGACCGGCGAATCCATACCGGTTACCAAAGAGAAAGAGTCGCGCGTCATCGGCGGCACGCTCAACACGAGCGGAAGCTTCGTGATGCGTGCCGACAAGATCGGCCGCGACACATTGCTGGCGCAGATCGTACAGATGGTTGCGAAGGCACAGCGCAGCCGCGCGCCAATCCAGCGGCTGGCCGATCAGGTGTCCGCCTGGTTCGTGCCGACCGTCATTGCCGTTGCGCTCCTCGCGTTTGCCGCCTGGGCTATATTCGGCCCCGAGCCGCGTTTTGCGTACGGGCTGGTGGCGGCGGTCAGCGTCCTCATCATCGCCTGCCCTTGCGCGCTCGGGCTCGCCACGCCGATGTCGATCATGGTGGGCGTTGGCCGCGGTGCGCAGGCCGGCGTGCTGATCAAAAACGCCGAAGCGCTGGAGCGCATGGAAAAGATCGATACGCTGGTGATCGACAAGACCGGCACCCTCACCGAAGGAAAGCCTAAGGTGGTGGCCGTGGTACCCGCTTCCGGCTTCGATGAGGCGCAGGTGCTCAGATTTGCAGCTAGCGTCGAGCGCGGCAGCGAACATCCCTTGGCGGCAGCGATCGTCGCAGCGGCGGCCGGCCGCAAACTACAGCTCTCGCCGGTGAACAACTTCGACTCGCCCGCGGGCAAGGGCGTGACCGGCGAAGTCGACGGTAAACAGATCGCACTCGGCAATGCAAAATTCCTCAAAGAATTGAAGATCGATACATCCGCGCTCGCCGGCGACGCCGAGCGCCTGCGGACTGATGGCGCCACTGCCATATTTCTTGCCGTTGACGGCAAATCCGCCGGCATTATTGCCATCGCCGACCCTGTGAAGGCAACGACGCAGGACGCATTGAAGGCCCTGGCTGCGGACGGCATTCGTGTCGTCATGCTCACGGGAGACAACCGGACGACCGCAGAGGCAGTCGCCCGGAAACTCGGCATCAGCGAAATTGAAGCGGAAGTGCTGCCCGATCAGAAGAGCGCGGTCGTCGAAAAACTGCGCCGCGAAGGCCGCGTGGTGGCCATGGCGGGCGATGGCGTCAATGACGCGCCGGCACTCGCCGCCGCAGACGTCGGCATTGCCATGGGCACCGGCGCCGATGTCGCGATCGAAAGTGCAGGCGTTACGCTGCTCATGGGCGATCTCGCCGGCATCGCGAAAGCGCGCGCGCTTTCGGCTGCCGTCATGCGCAACATACGGCAGAATCTGTTTTTCGCATTTCTCTACAATTCATTGGGCGTGCCTGTGGCCGCGGGCGTCCTCTACCCTGTATTCGGTGTGTTGTTGTCGCCAATCATTGCTGCTGCCGCGATGGCGCTGTCATCCGTCAGCGTCGTCGGCAATGCATTGCGGCTGCGCCGTGTCCGGCTCTAGTCCCTAGTAGATCGCGAGATATTTCAACAGCGATAGGACGCCGATGATGATGACGATGACGCGCACGATCTGTTTTGCCCGCCCATCAATCGGCAGCATATTGATCAGATAAAGCA
>JBATYN010000281.1:0-7988 GCA_049674125.1 Pseudolabrys sp.
GAGGTGGCCATGCCCGCCAAGCGCTCGCCAGAGTCCATTGATGAAGCCACTTTCTGGCTGGCCGAGCAGACTCCAGGCCAGCGCGCCCAAGAGCGGAGTCAGGTAATATGGCACGACCATGAACTGCTCGAGCAGCTGGCGACCGGGCACGTTGGTTCGCGTGAGGATCCACGCCATCACGGAGCCAAACGCCAGGGCCATTACGGTTGCCGCGAGCGACACCGTGAGCGTGTTGAGCATGATCTGCGGGTATTGCAGAAGGCCACTGAAATTGTCGACGCCGTAGGCGGTCGGTGGCCGAATTTGCGGGTCACCGACGTCGAAGGCGGCCTGCAGCAGAAAGTAAACTGGATAGAGGACGAGCACCGCGGCAATCGCCGCGACTCCATATCCGGCTATTTTCTGGGCAGAGGACGAGGACCCCATCAATCCCATAGGTGGCCCCCGTCACAGGCCGAGCATGCTGTTCCATTCCTTCAAGAACATCGCGCTCTGCGACGCATACTCATCCCAATCAGAAGGATAGAGCAACTTGAAGTCGCTGAGCCTCACGCCAGTGGGCATCGGCGGCGCGTCGGTGCGCACTGAACCGTAATAGAGGTTTGGATCGGTCTGATACCAGGCCTGACCGCGCTTGGACATTGCCCAGTCAACGAAGAGCTTGGACGCTTCCGGATGCGGTGCCTTGTTGACCGCGCCGACGACGAGAGGTGTCGCGACTAGTCCGTCCGTCGGCGCGACGAATTCGACCTTGGCGCCCTTACTCTTAAAAAGGATATAGGCAGGATATTCGCCTATCGCAGTGATCATGTCGTCGCCTTTAGACAGGCGATCGAACAATTGTACGCGCGAATCGAAGGCGTGCGGCTGGAGCCCGGCGAATTCCTTCCAGAAGCCGTCACCGTAAATCTTGCGTAGCATATACCACTGCACGAACTGCAGACCGGACGCGGAGATCTTGCAGCTGATTTTGCCTTTCCAGCGGGGATCGAGGATGTCCTTCCAGCCCTTCGGTGCGTCGGAGGCCGTGATCTTGTCACTGTTGTAGGCAATGCCGGCTGGGTCGACGCCGGTCCAGAAAAAATAGCCGTTCGGCGCGCTGAGATGTTCCTTCTTGTAGGCAGATGATTCCGGCGACACGTAGTGCGCGTAGCCGCCTTTTTTCTGGAAATCGAAAGCCGGAGCGAGGTCGGACAGCTGGATCACATCAACATCGAAACGCCCGGCCGAGCGTTCCGACAAAATCTTATTATAAAGCGCACCGGTCTGCGCGCGGACATAACTGGTCTTGATCTTAGGGAAGTCCTTGTTGAAACCCTCCATGATGCCGGCGGTGCCGGGCTCATTTTCGTGGCAGTAGAACACCAACTGTCCCTCCTGCTCGGCCTTCGCCACGTCGGCGTTGGTCATGAAGTCGAGTACCTTGCTCGGTGACTTCGGCACGCCCTGCGCCAACACGCTAGGCGCCGTAACCCCGAGAAATGGCAGTGCGGTGATTGCGGTCCCGGCTTTCAGCAGCCCGCGCCGCGTCAACTTCCGATTTATGAGCTCGGCCATTGTTATCCTCCCCTATGTTTTGTTTTTTACCCTATCGCGGCAACGTTCCCTCTCTCGCGAGCTAATGTGTTCCACTACGAACACAGAGACTCTACGCCAAGACAAGAAGCCCGCGAAGACATTCCGAAAGCGGCCATTGAAATTACGCGAGAAATCAGGCCGATTTGATGCCAATGCAGCGTCAGAGATCTTGCTCGCGAGGAAACTGCGAGCTGTTGGAGTAGCGCTCGGCGGCACTCCCGAGGGCACGCCGTCGGACTAGGAAGTGCACGCGGGCGCTGTCATAATCACCGCAGCGCAGAACGTGCCGGGAGGTTGTCATGGCTCAACCCCAGCCTAAGTCGCAACACGCAGCCCACGATTGGCCATTCAAGGTCAAGCCACTGCATCCGGTGCTCGGCTGCGAGATCACCGGCATCACGTTAGCGGAAGCGGTGTCGCCAGCGATGTTCGCCAAGGTATATGAAGCCTTTCTCGAGTATGAACTGATCCTGTTCCGCGATGTTGATCTCCCGCCGGCGACGCAGGTCGCTTTCGCGCGCAATTTCGGCGAAGTGCAGATCCACGTGCTCAGCCAGTACCATGGCTACAAGGATCACCCCGAAATCTACATGCTGTCGAACCTCGACAAGGACGGCAATCCGAGCGGCAAGCATCCGGACAGGGGTACGCTGTACTGGCATACCGACGGCTCTTGGAAAGAGCGCACCGGACAGGCAACCATGATGTATTCGGAGGTCGTGCCGGACGCGGGCGGAGAAACCGAATTCGCCGACATGTACTCTGCTTACGAACTGCTGCCCGCCGCCATACGAGCAAAGATCGAAGGCCGCCGCGCCATCCACAATTTCGACTTTTCGCGTACGCGTCGCCATGGCGAGGATCCGCTGACACCGGAACAAAAGGCCAAGGTGCCGCCGGTCGCTCATCCGATTGTGCGCACGCATCCGCAGACCGGGCGCAAGGCTATTTTTCTCGGAGATCATGCCGAGATGATCGAAGGCATGGACTACGCGGAAGGCCGTGCACTGATCGAGGAGATTAACCAGATGATCACACCGCGGGGGCGCGTCTATACGCACCACTGGGAACCTCGCCAGTGCATCGTATGGGATAATCGCTGCACGCTCCACCGCGCTACCGGATTTGACGAGGCGCGCCTGAAGCGCGTGATGCGCCGTTGCACGATCATCGGCGACAAACCATTTTGAGCACCGTTGCTCAACTCAACCAGAGGAATTCGTACTGTGGTGTAGAAACACATAAAAACAAATGAAAAGGGGGAAGTTGCCTATGAAAAATGCCATCACACAATTCGGCTGCGCGGCCTTCGTCGTTAGCGCAATCGCGTTTGGCATGTCCACCGACGCCAATGCTCAGCGCAAATTTACTTTCGGCTATGATCAGCCACACTCGACCGCCTACGGCATCGCGGGCGATATCTTCGACGCCAAGCTCAAGGAATTGAGTGGCGGCAAACTGAGTATCGATCAATTCCCTGGCGCGCAGCTCGGCCAGGAGCCGGTAATGTTGCAAAAACTTCGCACCGGCGACATCGATTTCGTCATCACCTCGACCGCTAACGCCTCGACGGTGGCACCCCAGGCCGGTGTGTTCTCGCTGCACTTTCTTTTCCGCGACAAGGATCACCTCGCCAAGACGCTTGCGGATCCAGCCGTGTCGAAGGAATTCAGGGCGATGATTGACGATTCTGTGCAAGGCGCACACGTCCTTGGCCTGCTTACGATGGGTTTGCGCAACATGTACTCGAAGAAGGAGATCAAATCGGTCGCCGACATTAAGGGCGAGAAAATTCGCGTCCAGGCGACCAAGACTGAGGACACGCACTTCCCAGCTTATGGTGCGCAGACCGTGCACATGCCTTTCGGCGAGGTTTACACTTCGTTGCAGACCGGCGTCGTCAACATCGCGGAGAACGGCGTCAACGTCTACATGGCAAACAAGCACTACGAAGTGGCGCCGGTGCTCTCGATGACCGAGCATGAGGCCAACAACAATTGCATCTGGGTGAGCGACAAGACTTGGAAGAGCCTCAGCCCCCAGGAACAGCAGTGGGTGCAAGCCGCGGCCGACGAGGTTGCCAAGAAAGAGCCAGCACTCGGCCTCAAGCTTGAGGCGGATTCGGCTGCCAAGCTCAAGACGATGGGCGTCAAGGTAGTCGAAAACGTCGATAAGTCCGGTTTCATGACTGATGCAAAGCCGATTCAGGATCAGCTCGCCAAGGAGCTTGGTCCGCATGCGGTGAAGATTCTCGAACTCGTTCGTAACGTAAAATAACCCAATTGTAGCTTGGCGTTCGGGTGGTGGCGCGAAATCGCCTCCGCCCGCGGCACGCCGCCGGCTCAGTGAGAGAAATCTTGGCCAAACCACCACTCGTGATCTCACGCCACCGCCACCTGAAGTGGCGGGCCCTGGATCCGCTTGAGCATGGCCTGATGGTGCTTTGCGGAATTTCCATCGCGGGATTCACTTTTTCAGTGTTCCTCGACGTCGTGACGCGCACGTTAGGCGTTCCAATCCTGTGGCTGCAACTCGCCACCACTGGCTTCTTCGCCTGGGGCGTCTTCATCGGAATGGCCACCGCGACACGCCGGATCGATCATCTCAATCTGGTTGAGATCACCAAGCGCTTGAGCGGTCCCAAGCGCACATTCATGGAAATGTTCAATCGTACAATCGTCCTGTTGGTTGCCTTGGCGATGCTGGTGTTCGGCATCCAGAATTTCATGAACGATCTCGGCAGCTTTCGAGCACCCTCGCTGATTCCACTCGCGACTTACACCGCCAGCGTGCCAATTGCCGGCGCGCTGATCGTGCTGTTCTGCATCGAGCAATTGGTCAATGGCTGGCGCAATGGCTTCGAGGGCCCTGAAGACGCCGACGATTTTGCGGGGATCGTGAAATGACGAACGGCGCGATCCTCCTGCTGATGACGGCTTGTTTTCTAGGCTTTGGCTATATGGGTGTGCCAGTTGCTTTCGCATTGATGGCCGGTGTGCTTGCCGCTTGCGCCCTCACGCCGATCAGCATGCAATCGATGATCGGACAGATGTTCCATGGCATCGATTCCGAAATCTTGCTGGCGGTGCCGTTTTTCCTGCTGGTCGGCGAATTGATGACCTCGGCCGACGTCACGAACCGGATGATCCGGCTCGCGCAGACCATGGTCGGCCACTTGCGCGGCGGCTTGGCGCAGGTCGTCACTCTGTTCAGCATGTTTTTCGCCGGCATTTCCGGATCCTCCACGGCGGATGTCGCGGTATTGAGCCGCACTGTCGCGCCAGAAATGACGCGGGAAGGCTATGACCGAGCGTTTACGGCGGCGTTAATCGCCTGTGCCTCGACCATGGCCAACCTTATTCCACCGAGCATCATGGCGGTGGTCTATGGTGCGACTGGGAATGTGTCGATCGGCGGATTATTTCTGGCAGGCATCGCGCCCGGCGTGGTCGTCGGCATTGGATTGATGATCTATTCGCACTTTTTCGGCCCGATCGGATTGAGGAAACCACGCGCATCGCTCTGCGAGTTCGCCTACGCGGTCCGCGCCTCCATACTGCCGCTCATGATCCCCGTGATCATCATGGGCGGCATTCTGAGCGGATGGTTCACGCCAACCGAGGCCGGTATGGTTGCCTCCGTCTATATCCTGTTGGTGCTGGTGCCGCTCCTGGCCCGCGGTCATATCCCAAACTTGCCGCGTGACTTCGTTTATACTGGCCTGCTGTATTCAATCCCACTCGCCTTGGTCGCGGCGGCGTCTGCTTTCGGCTGGATGCTCGCCTACTTGCGCGGGCCGGATATCGTCTCAGGCTGGATCGAGTTGTTTGCCGGACACGACGGCCGCCTCATAATGTTGCTGCTGGTGCTGCTGTTCATCATTATCGGGGACTTCATGGATGCGGTACCGGCCATCATCATCTTCATGCCGATCGTCATCAAGCTCAACGAGTTAGGTAACATACAGCCGCTCCATATGGGTGTAGTGCTGATCACAACACTTGTTTTCGGGCTGATCACGCCTCCTTACGGCTTGTCGCTATTGGTAGCGTCGAAATTCGTCGGCGTTCCATTCTCGCGCGCAATGTTTGCCTCGCTGCCAATCTATGTCGTGTTTTTCGTCGCCATAGGTTTCACGGTGTTGTTCCCCGAATTCGTGCTGTATTTGCCGAAGTTGCTACTGCCGGAATCGGTCGGCTGTTTCAAAAGCCCGAGTGGACCGGGCTATATCTGTCCGCCGTAACTTATTTCGCGTGTGGTTCGATCAGTTCGATCCGGTTGCCGAATGGATCATCAACGTGACGCCGGTCGTAGCCTTCGATCGGCTCATCCGCCGTGACCTTGTAACCGGCCTGTTGTGCTTTCCTCACCATGCCCACAAGGTCGTCGACGATGAAAGCCGGATGCGCCTTGCGCGCCGGGATGAAATCCTTCTCCACACCCAGATGGACCTGCAAGGCGCCGCTTTCAAACCAACAGCCGCCGCGCTCGGCAAGCTGTGACGGCTTCACCTTTTCCACGAGCCCAAGGATGCCATGATAAAATGCCCTCGCCTCGTCTTCCCTCCCGGGCGGCATCGCAATCAAAATGTGATCGATACGGCGAACTGGCATTTGATACCTCGACTATGAGAGCGACCCTATCTCTTAAGCTTGTACCGAATATCCACCATCGACAGCTATTGCTGCACCGGTGATGAAATTCGAAGCAGGCGCGGCCAGAAAGACTGCAATGCCTGCGAAATCGCCAGGGTCGCCCCAGCGCTGGGCTGGCGTGCGCGCCAATACTTTTTCATGAAGACCTTGGACTTGCTCCCGCGCCTTTCGGGTTAGTTCGGTATCGACCCACCCGGGCAATACCGCATTGACCTGGATATTGTCTTTGGCCCACGCGACCGCCATCGATCTCGCCAACTGCACGATGCCGCCCTTGCTCGCCGCGTAAGGCGTGGCATAGGACGATGCGAACACGGACATCATCGATCCAATATTGATGATTTTGCCGCCACCTAAACGCACCATGTGGGGATAGGCCGCCTGCGAGCAAAGAAAGGCGCTGGTGAGATTCGTATCCATCACCAGATGCCATTCCTGCGCTGTCAGGTCTTCGGGTTGTTTGCGAACGGTTGTCCCAGCGTTGTTAACGAGGATATCGAGGCGGCCAAATCGCTCGACGGCATGTTGCACTGCCTGATGACAGGATGTCTCCTTCAGAACATCCAAATCCACAAACTCGGCCTGAGCGCCAAGCGACCGCAGCTCCGATAAAGCCAATTGAGCCTTCATCTTGTCCCGTCCCGCAATGACAATCGCGGCGCCGGCCGCAGCCAATCCCTTGGCCATACCAAGTCCGATTCCGCCATTCCCGCCGGTGACGAAAGCGACCCGATTTTGTAAGTCAAAAATTGTCATCGCAATCTCCCATTCGATGTCCGGGGGACTCTGGATTGGGAGCCGGTATAAGACAATCCTTGAGCGGAATGCCGGCCTAGAAACAGACAAGATGATTGACCGCATACAATTCAGCTTTTCCCGACGCTAATACCTTGCGGCCGCAATATCCGCTTTGGGTCAAGAGCAGACATTCGCAGTGCAAAAAGGCATCCGCTTTACCCCAAAAAGTGGATATGTGCTGTGCGTCAGATGATGTCCGCTAAGTGCCAATAGCGGACATCAAGCGTCGAAACAGAAAGACCGCCTTCGCGGCGGCCTCTCCGAAATCCAGTCCGATATTTTTTATCGATCAAGCGAACGCTGCGGCCTTCCGCTTTCTGCGCCACCCGATCAACCCCAATGCGCCGAGACCGGTGGTGAAAAGTAGGAGTGCTGGTGGCAGTGGCGTGGTGGCGTCAGCCGCAATCCATGTTCCGGCGTCGCCAATTGGCGTGGAGCCCTTGTCCTGTACGAAGGCATCGCACGCACCGCCCGTTGTAACGGCAGTGCACTGGCCGATCACGCCTGCGTCAGGGCCATTAATCGAAGTCTGAATGATGAGCACTTGTTGACCAACGGTCGGGGACGGATTGACGGCAAGACTGATGACCCAGTTGTTTATGTTCCCGGATGGGTCTGTCCCGGCGTTAAACTCCAAAACATCAAGAAGCGGGGAGGAATTGGTGATCGTGTTTCGTCCGTCACTGAACGAAAAGCTCAGTGGGCTAATGGGCTGCAGGGGCATGTTGCTTGGGAGCGCAGCCGATACCGTGAAGCTGCCGCTCACATCCATGCTCGTGGTGTAAACGCCCGCTGGCGGCGTCTGATCAATCAGTGCGGTGAAATTATCGCCGGTGTAAGAATATACTGTCGCCGCTGATGCCTCATTCCCAACCGACAAGATGCTGGCTAAGAGGCTAGATGGAATAAGAGCCATCAAAGCTTTCATGGCACTCCCCCAGCCGCCCCGAGGTAGCC
>JBATYN010000282.1:0-2653 GCA_049674125.1 Pseudolabrys sp.
CTCATCCTTCGAGACGCGCCCTTCGGGCGCTCCTCAGGATGAGGCAGCGAGGCCCTCATGGTGAGGAGCGCGGCCAAGCCGCGCGTCTCGAACCATGAGGGCGAGTCCCCTGCGTCGTCAATCCTTCGGAAACTCCAGCCCCATAGCGCGGTAGCGTTCCGGATCCTCGCCCCAGCCTTCCCGCACTTTGACGAACAGAAACAAGTGCACTTTGGCCTCCACGACCTCCGCGATATCCCTGCGGGCGGCCTCACCGATCGCCTTGATCGTCTGCCCGCCCTTGCCGAGAACGATTTTGCGCTGGCTTTCGCGCTCGACATAGATCGTCTGCTCAATCCGGATGTCGCCGCCGCGCAGTTCCTTCCACGCTTCGGTTTCGACCGTTGAATGGTATGGCAACTCCTGATGCAGCCGTTCAAACAATTTTTCGCGGGTGATCTCGGCGGCCAATTGACGGATCGGCGCATCCGACATTTGGTCGGGCGGATAGAGCCACGGTCCTGGCGGGACGCGCTGCGCCAACCAGGATTTGAGGTCGGAGACACCGTCGCCGGTCAACGCTGAAATCATAAACGTCGTCTCGAACTTCGCCTTCTCGTTCGCAAATTTTGCCAACGTTAACAGCGCTTCCTTTGCGACCACGTCGACCTTGTTTAGGATCAGCAGTTTCAGCGGTTTCACGTCCCGGAGCCGCGCAAGAATATCGTCCGCTTCTTCGTCTATTCCTTTGCGCGCATCGATCAAGACGCCGACAAGGTCGGCCTCGTGCGCCCCGCTCCAGGCCGTCGTCACCATGGCGCGGTCGAGTCGCCGCTTGGGAGAAAAGATACCCGGCGTATCGACAAAGATAAGTTGCGATTTTCCTTCAATGGTAATCCCGCGGATCAAAGCGCGCGTCGTCTGCACCTTGTGCGAAATAATGCTGACTTTCGAACCGACCAGCGCATTGAGCAGCGTCGATTTTCCGGCATTTGGCGCGCCGATCAGAGCGACGAAGCCGCAGTTCGTATCCGCGCCCTGCGTGTTTTGCTCAGCCATCAAGCTTATCCGCCGGCGCGCCGACGCGCGTAAGCATGGCCGCGGCGGCAGCCTGTTCGGCAGCGCGCTTCGAATTTCCCAAACCTTCGGCCGGTGGGCGGTCGGGCAGCACCACGGCGACGCGAAATTCCGGATCGTGGTGTGGGCCGGTGCGTGCGAGCTCGCGATAGGCCGGTGTCGGCAGTCCGCGCGCCTGAGCCCACTCCTGCAACATGGTTTTAGGATCGCGCAGCGGCCGCGGCGGCGTGAGCATACGTTCCTTCCAAAAGCGCGCGATCAACGCGTCGGCCGCTGTATATCCAGCGTCGAGGAAAACCGCCCCAACCAATGCCTCACAGACGTCAGCAAGAATCGTTGTTCGCCGCCGGCCACCGGCGTGCGATTCCGAATTGCCGAGTTTGAGCGCGGGCCCCAGATCCATCGCGCGTGCCACTTCCGCACAAGTCTCCTTGCGCACAAGATCAGCCAGTCTCCGGGACAGTTCGCCTTCGTTTGCTTTCGGAAACGCCCGATAAAGCATGTCGGAGATCACGAGCCCAAGAACATGATCGCCGAGAAATTCAAGCCGCTGATAACTGGACGCGCGATTGCCGCCCGATAGAGCTGAAATGTGCGTGAGCGCGCGCTCAAGTAAGACTTTGTCGGCGAAATTGTAGCCGATCCTGGTCTCAAGCGCCGTCCTGTCCTTGGCCTTGCGGCTCATCTGACGATCGTGAACAGCCTGTTCCAGCGCACCGACACCGGCCAGCGCCAGAATTGCCAAGCGCGCTCGCCCTCATAGACGGAGAAGAAGATGATCTGTGCCTTACCAACAATGTTTTCGAACGGCACCATGCCCACCTGACTAAAGCGGCTGTCAGTCGAATTATCGCGATTGTCACCCATCATGAAATAATGGTCCGGCGGCACCGTGTAGACCTGGGTGTTGTCGGCAAATCCGTTGTCCACCAGATCGAGCGTGTTGTAAGTCACGCCGTTTGGTAACGTTTCGGTCCATCGCTTGACGGGCGCGTCACGTGTACCTTCCTCGGTTTCGACAAAGTCAGGCGCGCGCTCGTGCTTGACCGGTACACCGTTGATGTTGACGACGCCGTCGATGACTTGAATTTTATCGCCCGGCAAACCCATCACGCGTTTGATGTAGTCGGTCGAAGGATCTTTCGGCAGTCGAAATACGACGACGTCGCCGCGCCGCGGCAACCAATCTCCCGGAATGCGGCCTGAGAAAAGCGGCGGCGACAACGGGAGCGAATATTTACTGAATCCATAGGTGTATTTCGATACGAACAGATAATCGCCGACAAGCAACGTCGCCTTCATGGAGCCCGAAGGGATATTGAACGGCTGAAACAGGAAGGTACGGATCACGAGCGCAATGATCAGCGCGTGAATGATCACGCGCACGGTTTCGGCGACGCCGCCCTCTTTTCGCTTTGTTCCAGATGTCACGCTCATAGGCCTTTCGTCCCGCCAAACGGCTTGCGCGCCCCGGCGACCTTGTAGCGGCTGGCACCCCCCCAGGCAATCAACCAGGCCGGCGAATTAGCACAAAAGACTGTTCGCATTGATGTTCCTGCTTTCAACTCGAAGCCGCCGGCTCGGATTTGGGCACGGC
>JBATYN010000283.1:0-2076 GCA_049674125.1 Pseudolabrys sp.
AATCCCGCTCATCCCGGCGCCTCCCCTATCCGCGGCTTCTCGACCCCGCGGATCCGCCAATCCGAGCCGAACGCCACATCAAAGCGTCAATCGCAACCATGCGCATCCAACTGGCGCGCAACATCGCGCGACCCTCGCCGCGGCGCCCTTGTCGCCAACGAGCCAATTTATGACACAGTAAGACTAGTGGCTCGCTTCAACGATTTCGAAAGGATTTAGCGATTCGTTGTCCATCGTGATTGGAGCGATGGAGGAGATGATGGCGGCAAGATCGCCTTCGGTGAAGCGGTACGTGGTTCGGCTGAGCGCGGAGGAGCGCCGACGGCTGGAAGCGATGCTTGGCAAGGGCAAGAGCTCAGCGCAGCGGCTACTGAAGGCGCGCATCTTGTTGAAGGCCGACGCGTCGGAAGAGGGCGAAGGTTGGAGCGACAGCCGGATCATCGATGCGCTCAACACCAGCGTTTCCATGGTCTATCGGGTGCGCAAGCAATGGGTGGAGGAAGGGCTCGAGGCGGTCCTGAGCCGCAAGGCGCAAGCCCGGCCGTCCGTGCCGCGGATTTTCGACGGCGAGAAGGAAGCGCGGCTGATCGCTCTGGCCTGCTCCAAACCGCCTGAAGGGTGTGCACGCTGGAGCTTGCGGCTTTTGGAGAGCAAGGTGGTCGAACTTGGCATTGTCGAGGCGGCCAGCGACTCGACGATCCAGCGCACGCTCAAAAAAACGCTCTTCAGCCGCACCGCCGCAAATACTGGGTCATCCCGCCCAAGGCGAGCGGCGCGTTCGTAGCCGCGATGGAGGATGTGCTGTCGGTCTATACACGGCCGCGCGAGCCCGATCGTCCGCTGGTTTGTCTGGACGAGACCTCCAAGCAGCTTGTCGCCGAAACCCGCCTCCCGGTCGCGATGCAGCCGGGGCGCCCAGCCCGGATCGATTGCGAATACGAGCGCAACGGCACGGCCAATCTGTTCATGATGTTTGCGCCGATCGAAGGCTGGCGCCACGTCAAGGTCACCGACCGGCGCACCGCCATCGACTATGCCCAGGTTCTGAAGGACCTGGCCGATGTCCACTTCGCCAAAGCCGAGACGATCGTCCTCGTCCAGGATAATCTCAACACCCACGCCGCCGCGTCGCTTTACCAAGCCTTTCCCGCCGCCGAGGCCAGGCGCTTGGTCGAACGCTTCGAATGGCATTACACGCCCAAACACGGCTCCTGGCTCAACCTGGCCGAATCCGAACTCGGCGTCCTTGCCGCGCAGTGTCTCGATCGCCGCATTCCCGACGAGCCGACGATCGCCGGCGAGGTCGCCGCCTGGGTCGAGAAGCGAAACACTCATCGCGCCGTCGCCGATTGGCGCTTCACAACCAAGGACGCTCGCGTCAAACTGAAGAGCCTGTATCCCTTCACTCTGAATGAATCAGACCACTAGGAGCCTGTCTGAGAAATCGCTGAGAGGCTAGCGTGTTCGGGGCGAATCGGATTTCTGCTTGGGCATGAGCAAGCGCTATCGCCCCTGGAAGATCGACGAGCCGATGCTGTTGCCGGCGACGGTTCAGGAGTTCGTCGACAAGGATCACTTGGCGCGATTCGTCTTGAACCTGGTGGTCGAGGAGATCGGTCTGGAAGAGATCGAGCGGGTCTACCGCGTCGATCGCGGGCAGCCGCCGTTTGATCCGGCGATGATGACGGCGCTGCTGCTCTACGGCTATTGCAATGGAATCTACTCGTCGCGGCGGATCGCCAAGGCTTGTCGGGAACGCGTCGACTTCATGAGCATCGTGGGGCTCGACCCTCCGGATTTCCGCACGATCTCGGAGTTCCGCAAACGTCATCTGCAGGCGCTTTCGGCGCTGTTTTCACAGGTGCTGCGGCTGTGCGAGCGGGCCGGGCTGGTCAAGCTCGGGCACGTGGCGTTGGACGGGACGAAGATCAAGGCCACCGCCTCCAAGCACAAGGCGATGAGCTACGAGCGGATGGGCAAGCGGGCGGAAGAACTGGAAGCCGAGGTCGCGGGCTGGATGGACGCCGCGGCGGCTGCGGATGCGAAAGAGGACGCCGCCTTCGGGCGGGACAAGAG
>JBATYN010000284.1:0-1798 GCA_049674125.1 Pseudolabrys sp.
CAGTCGAAGCGCGCGGCGTCGCCTCGATCGCCGACTCGCGGTTCGGCTTCTTGCCCATGATCAGGTCTTTGATCTCGTCGCCGGTGAGCGTCTCGAATTCGAGCAAGCCCTTGGCCAGCGTTTCGAGGTCGGCGCGCTTCTCGGTGAGGATCGTCTGCGCTTCGTTAAAGCCCGCTTCGACCAGCCGCCTGATCTCGGCGTCGATCTTGCGCGCGGTCTCTTCGGAAATGTTTTGCTGGCGCGCCACCGAATAGCCGAGAAACACTTCTTCCTGGTTCTCGCCATAAGCGACCGTGCCGAGCGTCTCGGACAGCCCCCATCGCGTCACCATCATGCGCGCGAGCTTGGTAGCCTGCTCAATATCGGACGCCGCACCCGAAGTAACGCGCTCGCGGCCGAACACCAATTCCTCGGCGACCCGGCCACCCATCATGATGGCGAGCCGCGACGTCATCTGCTCGAGCGACATCGACAGCTTGTCGCGTTCCGGCAGTTGCATGACCATGCCGAGCGCGCGGCCGCGCGGAATGATCGTGGCCTTGTGCACCGGATCGGTCGCCTTGACGTTGAGCGCGACGATGGCGTGGCCGCCTTCGTGATAGGCGGTGAGAAGTTTTTCTTCCTCCGTCATGACGAGCGACTTGCGCTCGGCGCCCATCATCACTTTGTCTTTGGCGTCTTCGAATTCGCTCTGCGTGACCATGCGCTTGTTGCGCCGGGCCGCCATCAAGGCCGCTTCGTTGACGAGATTCATCAGATCAGCGCCGGAAAAGCCCGGCGTGCCGCGCGCGATGGTTTTCAGATTCACGTCCGGCGCCAGCGGCACCTTGCGCACATGCACCTTCAGGATCTGCTCGCGGCCGACAACGTCGGGGTTCGGCACCACGACCTGCCGGTCGAAACGGCCGGGGCGCAGCAACGCCGGATCGAGCACGTCGGGCCGGTTGGTCGCGGCAATCAGTATAATGCCTTCGTTGGCTTCGAAGCCGTCCATCTCGACCAGCAACTGATTGAGCGTTTGTTCGCGCTCGTCGTTGCCACCACCGAGGCCGGCGCCGCGATGACGGCCAACCGCATCGATTTCGTCGATGAAGATAATGCAGGGCGCATTCTTCTTGGCCTGCTCGAACATGTCGCGGACGCGGCTGGCGCCGACGCCGACAAACATTTCAACGAAGTCCGATCCGGAGATCGTGAAGAACGGCACGTTGGCTTCGCCGGCAACCGCGCGCGCGATCAGCGTCTTGCCGGTGCCGGGCGGACCGACCAGCAACACGCCGCGCGGAATGCGTCCGCCGAGGCGCTGGAATTTTCCCGGGTCACGCAGGAATTCGACGATCTCCTGCAAATCCTGTTTGGCTTCGTCTACGCCGGCAACATCGTCGAAGGTGACGCGTCCGTGCGCTTCAGCCAGAAGCTTCGCACGCGACTTCCCGAAGCCGAGCGCTTTACCGCCGGCGCCTTGCATCTGGCGAGACAGGAATATCCACACACCAATCAGCGCGATGAACGGCAACCATGACACCAGCAGCGACACGAACCACGGGACGTTGTCTGAAGGTGGCCGCGCGGTGATCGTCACGCCTTTGGAATAAAGCTTCTGCACCAGGCCAGGATCATTCGGCGCGTAAGTCTGGAAGCTGGTGCCGTTGGCGAAGGTGCCGTGAATGTCGGGGCCTTGAATGACGACATCGCGCACGCGGCCCTGATCGACCTCGGTCAAAAGCTGCGAGAACGAGATGTCTTGAGCGGTAGTCCGCTGCCCCGGGTTCTGAAACAGTGTGAACAGCGCCAGCAA
>JBATYN010000285.1:0-10755 GCA_049674125.1 Pseudolabrys sp.
ACTCCGGAACGCTCGAAGCGACCGGAAGCGGCGGTCTGATTGTGAATAGCGATGTTTCGAACTCGGGGCTGATCTGGGCCGACGGCGGTGATATCACCTTCCACGGCGCGGTCACCGGCAATGGCGGTGCACTAATCAGCGGTGCCGCAACTCTCGAATTCGCAGCTGCTTCGTCTGTTAGCGTTACGTTCGGTGATAATTTCGGCACGTTGGTGCTCGATAACCCGAGCGTTTACACCGGGCATATTTTTGGCTTCACCGGCACCAGCCCGCAAAATTCAGATGTAATCGATCTCAAAGGGATCACCTTTGATGCCGCCACATCGTGGACCTATGTCGACAACGCTGGCTCGAATACGGGCGGCGCGCTTACGATTTCTGAAACCATCAACGGCGCCGCCAATGCGGTCGATACCATAAATTTCGCGAACGGTGATTACTCGACTGCAAACTTTATAGTGACAAGCGACGGCAGCGGCGGCACGTTGGTCGTCGACCCGCCGCCACAATCTACGCTTACCGCGGGCACCGGCAACAACAACGCTGATACTCTCATTGGCGGTTCTAGCACTTTCGTATTCAAGTCGATCCTAGATTCGCAGCCAGGCGCCGGTCATTTCGACACGATCACCGATTTTACCCATAATTCTAATCATATCGACCTGACGGCCATCGCGGGCGCGACCAATGTTCAAGGCGCCGTCACCGCAGCCAACACCGTGGACGCAAACAGCATCAGTTGGTTCGTCGACAACGCGCACAAAGAAACGGTCCTTTTCGTCAATACGACTGCTATGGCGAACCACGTCGATATGGAAATCCATCTCGCTGGGACCAATATCAACCTGGGCGGCTCGGATATCCTCCATCACACCTAGCCCAATGTAGTGATAAAAGGCACATCCCCTATATCGGCGGGCCTGCAGTGGCCGTGTCCACGGGTCGATTAAGCGAGCGTTTTGCCGTTAACTTTCGCCCTACGCCCTGCGCGACAAATTGGGGCACTCGTGGCATAATTTTATTGGGGCGGCCGTAATTCGGCTATCAAGTTGGCCTTGAAAGCGTGCGACCAGTAGAGCTCCGTCAGGTGCTAGTCGATGCAGCGTAAAAATCTTTCTCCGGTGCGTTCGGAGCTCGCGGAAGCGCTTGCCGCGTGCCGCGGGGCATTTTACGGCACCGCCGTGCTCAGCGGCATGAGCAACATTCTGATGCTCTCCGGCGCCATGTTCATGCTGGAAATCTATGATCGGGTGTTGCCTAGCCGCAGCATGCCGACGTTGGTTGGGCTGTTGGTTCTGGTTGCCGCACTGTTCGCCGCCCTCGGCCTTCTTGACGCAATCCGCGGCCGGATTCTCGTACGTATTGGTGGAGCGCTTGACGAGACCCTGAGTGGGCGAGTGTATGACACCCTGGTGCGACTGCCCTTGAGGGCTGGCGCGCGCATTGACGGCACTCAGCCCTTGCGCGATCTCGACGCCATTCGCTCTTATCTTTCGGGCCTGGGCCCGGTCGCACTATTCGATCTACCGTGGATCCCGCTCTATCTCGCAATTTGTTTTGTCTTCCATCCGCTCATTGGCCTGACGGCCTTGGCCGGAGCGATCATTTTGATCGTCCTGACCGTCCTCACCGAGTCTCTTATGCGCGCGCCCACAAAAGCGGCGACGGAAGCCGCCATCGCGCGCAATGGCCTGGCAGAAATCAGCCGGCGCAATGCTGAGGCGTTGATCGCCATGGGCATGGCCAGCCGCATTGCCCAACGATGGCGCGACGCCAACCGACAGTACATGCACAGCCAGCGTGAGGCGAGCGACCTTGGCGGCGGTCTGGGCGCCATCTCCAAAGTGCTGCGGATGATGCTGCAATCCGGAGTGCTCGCTGTTGGGGCTTATCTCGTGATTCATCAGGAGGCCAGCGCGGGCATTATTATTGCCGGATCGATCCTCAGTGCGCGCGCGCTCGCGCCTGTCGACCTGGCCATTGCAAATTGGAAGGGTTTCACCGCCGCCCGGCAAAGCTGGCAACGGCTGAACAATCTGTTGGCGATGTCGCCTGCACAAATAGCGCCGATGCAATTGCAAGCGCCTGCACAACGGCTGATGGTCGAAAGTGTCAGCGCCTCGCCACCAGGCGTGCCGAGAATTGTCGTGCAGGACATCACTTTTGAACTCCAGGCTGGCCAAGGGCTTGGCATCATTGGGCCGAGCGGCTCGGGGAAGTCGTCGCTGGCACGCTTGCTTGTGGGCGTCTGGCAACCTGTTCGCGGTAACGTGCGCCTCGATGGCGCCGCGCTCGATCAGTGGTCTCCAGATATACTCGGCCAGCACGTCGGTTATCTGCCGCAGGATGTGGAACTGCTGGCCGGTACAGTGGCGCAAAATATCTCCCGCTTCGAGCCGAACGCCGACAACGAAGCTGTGATTGCGGCAGCCAAGGCTGTTGGCGTGCATGAGCTGATTGTTCGGCTGCCCGCGGGTTACGACACTCCGATTGGCGATCAAGGATCGGCACTGTCCGCCGGCCAGGCTCAGCGGATCGCACTTGCGCGCGCGGTTTATCGCGATCCCTTCCTCGTCGTGCTTGACGAGCCCAATTCAAATCTCGATTCGGATGGTGAGGAGGCCCTGACCCGCGCAATTCTCGGCGTCCGTGAACGCAATGGGATTGTCATCGTCATCGCGCATCGACCAAGCGCGATTGCCGCGGTAGATCGAATCCTGGTGATGAATCAGGGCAAAGCACAGGCTATCGGCCCGAAAGACGAAGTCCTGTCAAAGGTCCTGCAACGGCCACTCTCCATACCGCGGCCGCTTAAAGTCGTTCCCGAATCCGGGAGTGCCAGCGGATGAAGATGACGCGAATTGCAACGATATCGCGACGCATCACCGAGCGGCTCACGGGGTTGTTGCCCACAGCCGTGCCGGGCAGCTCCCGCGAATCAATTTATCGCCACTTGCTCGCCGGCGGTTTGATTGTGCTCTTGCTTGCAGTCGGTGTCGGTGGATGGGCGTCGACCACGCAAATTGCCGGCGCGCTCATCGCGCAAGGCTCGATCGTTGTCGATTCCAATGTGAAAAAGGTGCAACATCCGACCGGCGGCGTTGTTGGCAAGCTTAACGTGCAGGACGGCGACCGCGTCAAAGCCGGCGACATTCTCGTGCAGCTCGACGACACCATCACGCGCGCCAACTTGGCGATCGTTACCAAAGGACTCGATGAGCTTGGCGCGCGCAAGGCGCGGCTCGAGGCTGAACGCGACGGTGCGGAATCTGTTTCCTTCCCCGCCAACTTGCTTGCCCGCGGCAATGAGCCGTCAGTGGCCGTTGCCGTAGCCAATGAGCGAAAACTGTTCGAACTACGTCGCTCCGCACGGCTTGGGCAAAAGGCGCAGTTGAAACAACGCATTACCCAATTGCAGGATGAAATTCTCGGACTTAGTGCCCAGCAGGAGGCAAAAGCGCGCGAGATCACGCTGATCAACAAGGAGCTGGAGGGTGTGCGCGAACTCTGGAAAAACAACCTGGTGCAGATTACTCGTCTCACCGCGCTTGAACGTGACGGCGCTCGGGTCGAGGGCGAGCGGGCGCAACTGGTAGCCTCCGTCGCTCAAGCCAAAGGCAAGATTACGGAGACCGAACTCCAGATTATTCAGATTGATCAGGATCTGAGCAGCGAAGTCGCCAAGGATATGCGTGAGGTCGACGCGAAGTTTGGCGAATTCGTTGAGCGCAAGGTCACAGCTGAAGATCAGCTTAAGCGTATTGATCTTCGCGCCCCGCAAGATGGTATCGTATTGGAATCAAAGGTGCACACCGTCGGTGGCGTCGTTCCAGCGGGCGATACAATCATGCAAATTGTTCCGGAGTCGGACAATTTGCTGGTCGAGGCCAAAGTGAACCCGCACGATATCGATCAGGTACAAATTGGCCAATCGGCAGTATTACGCTTTTCCGCATTCAATCTACGCACGACACCGGAAATAAATGGTACGATCACGCGAGTTTCCGCCGATACAGCGACGGATCAACGCACCGGTCAGACCTACTACACAACCCGCATTGCAATGACAAAAAGCGAAATCGCGCGCCTCGGCGATATCAAGCTCATTCCTGGCATGCCGGTCGAAGCCTTCGTACAAACCGGCGAACGCACGGTCATGTCCTATCTAATGAAGCCCTTGCAGGACCAATTCATGCGGGCGTTCCGGGAAAAATGACGAGCTTGCCGCCTCGCCCGCCGGTGGGCGAACTCCGATGAAGTGGCTTGCACACCTGGCACGGCAATTTGGATTTGCGCGTGGCGTCGCCCTCGTATTTCTGATTGCGCTCGCCGCGCTGCGGGTTGCCGACCCTCTGCCAATCCAGGAGCTTCGCGTTCGCGTCTTTGACCTCTTCCAGGTCTTACACCCGCGCGACGCAACCGAACGACCGGTCGTTATCATTGACGTCGACGAAAAGAGCCTCAACACGATCGGCCAGTGGCCATGGCCACGCACGCGCATCGCCGATCTCATCACGCGCTTGACGCAAATGGGCGCGCTCGTCATCGCATTCGATATCGTATTCGCCGAGCCCGACCGAATGTCACCGGGCGTTGCCGCAGACGCATTTCGCGACCTCGATGAGGCGACACGCGCGAAGCTGCGGGGATTGCCGAGTAACGATGCTGTCTTCGCCGATGCTCTGCGTAAGTCGCCGGTCGTACTCGGCGAGTCAGGCCTGCCGTTTGCGGCCGCGCCAATTGAGGGCGCCCAACTCCCGGTTGGAATTGCAGCGATAGGCGGTGACCCACGGCCGTTCCTTTTGAATTTTCCGGGGCTGTTACGCAACGTGCCGATCCTCGAACAGGCTGCAAATGGACGCGGCCTGTTCACCATCCGCGCCGAGCGCGACGGTATCGTACGGCGTGTGCCGGTAGTGATGCAGGCGCAGGGCGCGATCATGCCTTCGCTTACCCTGGAAATGCTTCGGCTTGTGAGTGGAAGCAATACCGTTCTGATCCGTTCCGACCACGCCGGCGTGCAAAACGCAGCCGTGCCCGGCTTTGTCATTCCAACTGATCGCAATGGTCAGCTATGGATCCATTTCGCACCTCACGATATGACTCGTTACGTCTCTGCCGCCGATATCCTGGAAGGACGTGTGCCGGCTGATCGCGTGGCTCGTCGACTCGTGCTGATCGGTACTTCGGCTGTCGGATTGCTCGATTCCAAAACCACTCCTATCGACCCGGTGATGCCGGGAGTTGAAGTGCACGCTCAAGTCCTTGAAAGCGTGTTGACGCAGTCGGTGCTGACAGAGCCGGGCTACGCAGTTGGCGTCGAGCTTTGCGCCGCGATTGTGCTGGGAGCCGCCATTATTTGGCTGGCTCCAATCTTGAGTCCGCTCCTCCTGCTCGTCTTTGGGCTTGCAATTATCGTATTGGCTTTGGGGGCGTCTTGGTATTTTTACGTGCAGGATCGGCTGCTGCTTGATTTCACCTATCCGTTATTTTCGAGCGCGCTCGTATACCTCACACTGGTGTTCAGCAATTATGCCAGCGAGCAAGCGCAGCGCCGTCGGATCCGGTCTGCCTTTGGCCAATATCTCTCGCCCTCACTGGTCGAACAGCTTGCACAATCGCCAGAGAAGCTCGTCCTCGGCGGGGAAGAGCGCGAGATGAGTATTTTATTCAGCGACGTGCGCGGATTCACCACAATATCCGAACTCTACAAGGACGATCCGCAGGGCCTGACGTCTCTCATGAATAGTTTTCTCACGCCTTTGACCAACGCAATCATCGAGTACAAGGGCACGATCGACAAATACATGGGCGATGCGGTCATGGCGTTCTGGAATGCACCCCTGAATGATGCCAATCACGAACAAAACGCCTGCGATGCAGCTCTCGAAATGCTCCACCGTGTTGAGACGCTCAATCGTGAGCGCGAGCAGCAAGCCAAAGAGACCGGTCAACGTTTTATTCCGATCAAGGTTGGGGTCGGCATCAATACGGGAAAATGTGTTGTCGGAAATATGGGATCCGATCTTCGCTTTAACTATTCGGTGCTTGGCGATCCCGTAAATCTCGCATCGCGGCTGGAGGGTCAATCGAAGACTTACGGTCTCTCTGTCATCATCGGTTCAAAAACAGCGACGGGCCTTCGCGACAAGTTTGCCGTGTTGGAATTCGATCGGATTACGGTGAAAGGCAAGACCGAGCCGGAATCTGTTTTTACCGTTCTTGGCCGCGCTGATGTCGCCAACAACGATAAATTTCGTCGGCTGCGTGACGCTGTAAGCGAGATGCTCTCTTGCTATCGTCAGCGCAATTTCGCTGGAGCGGCAAAGTCAATTATCCGGTGCCGCGAATTTAGCGATGGTTTCGGCCTCGAGGGCCTGTTTGAACTCTATTCTGAGCGGATTTCATCGTATGAGATAGACCCGCCACCGGCCGATTGGAACGGGGTCGCCGTTCTGGAGACCAAGTAAACTTCGCCTTGTCGCATTGGCGGCTGGCTGGTGTTCTTGCGGTCCGCCACACATTGCGGTCATCTATGCGGCGCTTAAACGCTACGGTCGGGTAGGAAATGCCGAAAAAAAACAGCCGGAAATCCGCACGCCTCTTGCGGTCACAACTTTGGTTCGACAATCCCGAAAACCCCGGAATGACCGCGCTCTATCTCGAGCGCTATCTCAACTACGGCCTTACCCCCGTCGAACTGCGGTCTGGCAAGCCGATTATTGGCATCGCCCAGACTGGTTCTGACCTCTCCCCCTGCAATCGTCATCACCTTGAACTCGCCAAGCGCGTGCGCGAGGGCATTCGCGCCGCCGGCGGCATTGCTTTTGAATTCCCCTGCCATCCGATTCAGGAAACTGGCAAGCGTCCAACCGCCGCGCTCGATCGCAACCTCGCCTATCTCAGTTTGGTCGAAGTTCTCTATGGCTACCCTCTCGACGGCGTCGTTCTAATGACGGGCTGCGACAAGACTGCGCCGGCATGCCTGATGGCCGCCGCCACGGTGAACACACCGGCGATCGTCCTTTCCGGTGGACCCATGCTCAACGGCTGGTGGAAAGGCGAACGCGCGGGCTCGGGTACGGTCGTCTGGAAAGCGCGTGAGGAACTCGCTGCCGGCCGCATCGACAATCGTGAATTTCTCGAAATCGCAGCGGCTTCGGCACCCTCAGTCGGCCATTGCAACACCATGGGCACGGCTTCGACAATGAACGCGCTTGCTGAAGCGCTTGGCATGTCACTGCCCGGTTGTGCTGCTATTCCTGCGCCTTACCGTGAACGCGGGCAGATCGCCTACGACACGGGAGTCCGTGCGGTTGAAATCGTCGAGCAGGACCTGAAACCCTCAGACATCCTCACGCGCAAGGCATTCGAAAACGCCATTGTCGCAAATTCAGCAATCGGCGGATCAACCAATGCGCCGATACATATCAATGCCATTGCACGCCATATCGGCGTGAAGCTTTCAATCGAGGATTGGGAGAAGATTGGTTACGACGTGCCGCTGCTGGTGAATATGCAACCGGCCGGACATTATCTCGGCGAAGAATACTATCGCGCCGGTGGATTGCCTGCGGTGATGCAGGAATTGCTGAAAGCAAAGCGTATCCATGCCGATGCGCTGACGATTAATGGCAAGACCATGGGCGAAAATGTCAGGCGCGCGCGCAGCAACGACTCGGATGTCATCAAGCCTTACAAAACGCCAATGAAAAAGCAGGCGGGATTTAAAGTGTTGAAAGGGAATCTATTCGACTCCGCAATTATGAAGACGAGTGTGATCTCGGACGATTTCCGCAAGCGTTTTCTCTCCAACCCCAAAGACAAAAATGCCTTCGAAGGACGCGCGGTTGTGTTCGAGGGACCGGAGGACTATCACCACCGCATCGACGACCCTTCATTGAAGATCGACGAATACACTTTGTTGTTCATGCGCGGCGCCGGCCCTATCGGCTACCCAGGCTCAGCCGAAGTCGTCAATATGCAACCGCCTGCGGAGCTCATCAAAAGAGGCATCACCTCTCTGCCCTGCATTGGCGACGGGCGACAGTCCGGTACATCCGGTTCGCCGTCGATCCTGAATGCTTCGCCTGAAGCGGCAGTCAACGGCGGGATTGCGTTGCTCAAGACCGGCGACCGTGTACGCATCGACCTCGGCAAAGGCACTGCCGATATCCTGATTTCAAAAGCAGAACTGTCGCGGCGCCGGGCAGCGTTGCTCAAACGTGGCGGTTACCGCTATCCCGAGAGCCAGACACCGTGGCAAGAAATCCAACGCGGCATGGTCGATCAATTGGGTGACGGCATGGTGCTCAAACCCGCGGTTAAATATCAGCGCGTCGCGCAGAAATCCGTGCCGCGCGACAACCATTGAAAGAGGGCCATTTTCGTGAGCAACAGGCTGAAGGGAAAGCTAGCGCTTGTGACCGCTGCCGGACAAGGCATTGGCCGCGCGATCGCAGAGGCATTTATCGCCGAAGGCGCAAGAGTGATCGCCACAGATATCTCGACCGACAGGCTCAAGGGATTGAAAGCTGTAAAATGCGCCAAGCTCGACGTCCTCTCGACCAATGCGGTCGACGCATTCGCCAAAGCAACCACGAAAGATTTCGGTTCACTGAATGTGCTCGCCAATGTCGCGGGTTACGTGCACCAGGGGACGGTTCTCGAATGCTCGGAAAAGGACTGGGACTTTTCGTTTGACCTCAACGTCAAGTCCATGCACCGGACGATCAAGGCATTCCTTCCCGCTATGCTGAAGAATGGAGGCGGCTCGATCGTCAACATGTCATCCGGAGTTTCATCGATTAAAGGTCTGCCCAATCGCTACGCCTATGGTGCAACCAAGGCGGCGGTGATCGGTCTGACAAAAGCGGTCGCTGCCGATTTCATTACAAAGGGCATTCGCTGCAATGCCATTTGCCCCGGTACGATCGTCTCGCCGTCTTTCGAAGACCGAGTGCAAGCGGTCGCGAAGCAAACCGGCCGGCCGCTCAAGCAGGTGCGCGAAAATTTCATCGCCCGTCAGCCAATGGCGCGACTGGGCACGGCCGAAGAAGTGGCCGCTTTGGCGGTGTTTCTGGCCTCAGATGAATCGAGCTACATCACCGGTCAGCCACACCTCGTCGATGGCGGCCTGGCGCTTTAACAGGCCGTCTGCCCACTGGTGCCGGCCCCAGCGACCAACGCAAGTCGGGCTTGCTTTTCGGCCGGTGAAAGCCCGATGATTTGGCTGCGCGGGGCAATCCTCGTGGGGAACCCTGCGCAAGTGGTTCAAAAATAGAAGAAAAAGAAAAACAAAGAAAAGTGCATAGGGCTGCCGCGGTGGCCTCGGGAGGAATGAATGGCTTCGGTCGCAATCCGCGATGTACGGAAGGCCTTCGGCGCGACGAGCGTCATCCATGGCGTGGACATCTCGATCCGCGACGGCGAATTCGTCGTGCTGGTCGGTCCGTCGGGCTGCGGCAAATCGACCTTGCTGCGAATGATTGCCGGCCTGGAAAATATCACCGGCGGCGAAATTTCCATCGGCGATCGCGTCGTCAACAACTTGCCGCCGAAAGAGCGCGACGTGGCGATGGTCTTCCAAAACTACGCGCTCTATCCGCACATGATGGTCGGCGCCAACATGGCCTTTTCGATGAGGCTGCGTGGCGCGCCGAAGAGCGAGATCGATGAGCGCGTGAGCCGCGCTGCCGACATCCTCGGTTTGTCTCAACTGCTTGAACGCTTCCCCCGTCAACTTTCCGGCGGCCAGCGCCAGCGTGTCGCGATGGGGCGCGCGATCGTGCGTGACCCGCAAGTGTTCCTGTTTGACGAGCCGCTATCGAACCTCGATGCAAAACTGCGCGTGCAGATGCGCACGGAGATCAAGGAGCTGCATCAGCGCCTCAAAACGACGACGATTTACGTCACACACGACCAGATCGAAGCAATGACGATGGCCGACAAGATCGTCGTCATGCATGACGGGCTAGTCGAGCAGATCGGTGCACCGCTCGATCTCTATGACCGACCGGACAACCTGTTCGTCGCCGGCTTCATCGGCTCACCGGCGATGAACATGATCAAAGGCCGCATCCGCGTGAATGGCACCGCCAGTTTCGAAGGGCCCGCCGGTGTGAAATTTTCTCTTGCCGCCGCGGGATCCGGCAATGACGGGCGCCCGGCCGTGTACGGCGTGCGGCCGGAACATTTCTCGCTTTCCGACGATGGCGCGGAAGCCGAAGTGCAAGTTATCGAGCCAACCGGTTCAGAGCTTCAAGTTGTCGCCAGGCTCGGCGGCGAGGAAATTACCGCGGTCTTTCGCGAGCGGTATCAATTCAAGCCCGGCGAAAAGATCCGGCTCAAACCGGATCCCAAGCTGGTGCATCTCTTCGACGAAGCAACGGGAAAACGTCTTACTAACTAGAACCACAACGGAGGAACGACCATGAGCAACTTTACGCGCCGTACCCTGGTCAGGGGCGGCACCGCGGCTGCGGCCGCCGGGGCATTGACCGGCCCCGCGTTATTAGAATGGGCGAAAGCATGGGCCCAGAACGCACCGTGGAAGCCGGAAAAGGATGCCAAGCTTTCGATGCTGCGCTGGAAATATTTCGTTCAGTCGGAAGATGACGCATTCGTAAAGCTGATTGAGGCATTCACCAAGGCGACAGGCGTAAAGGTCGATATCGCGCGCGAGTCGTACGAGGATGTGCAGCCGAAAGCTTCGGTCGCCGCCAATACGGGAACCGGCCCGGACCTGTTCTGGGG
>JBATYN010000286.1:0-4458 GCA_049674125.1 Pseudolabrys sp.
GCAGCGCGATCGCCAGCGCCAGACCGGCAAAACCGGCTCCCCCGATGACCACGTCGGTTCGCTGATGCGCCGGACCGCCTTTATTCATGAGGATTCCTTGAAAATCTCGCCCCAGCATAGCAGGTTGAGGACGCCGTTTGACCTCCTTCCGGGGCCGCTCAATGTCCTCTGCCGTCCAGGATCTGCTCAATATTCTCGATCTCGAACCGCTCGAGGTGAACCTGTTCCGCGGCCGCTCACCACAGGTCGGCTGGCAGCGCGTGTTCGGCGGCCAGGTAATTGGGCAGGCGCTGGTGGCAGCAGTCCGCACGGTCGAAGGCCGGCCGCCGCATTCCATGCACGCCTACTTCCTGCTACCCGGCGACCCCAAGGTTCCGATCATCTACGACGTCGATCGAATCCGCGACGGCAAGAGCTTTACGACCCGGCGTGTCACCGCGCGGCAGCACGGTCACCCGATCTTCTCAATGCTCGTCTCGTTCCACACCGACGAGCCGGGGTTAGACCATCAGGCCAAGATGCCGGATGTGCCGCCGCCGGAAAAACTTCCGAGCGATGCCGACATGCGCGAGAAGCTGCTGCCGATGATGCCGGATCCCGTTCGCCGTTATTATGAACGCGAACGGCCGATCGAATTGCGGCCTGTCGAATTCGAACGCTATCTCGGCAAGAAAATTCCCGGCGGGCAATTCAACGTTTGGATTCGAACCACCGGCAAGCTGCCCGATCTTCCGGCCATTCATCAATGCGTGCTTGCTTACGCATCCGACATGATGTTGCTCGACACCGCACTGGCGCCGCACGGCCGTACGCTGTTCGAAAAAGAATTCATGGCCGCCAGCCTCGATCATGCCTTGTGGTTGCATCGGCCGTTTCGCGCCGATGATTGGCTGCTTTATGCGCAGGATTCGCCCAATTTACACGGCTCGCGCGGCTTCGCGCGCGGACTTATATTCACGCGCGACGGGACGCTCGTCGCCTCGGTTGCGCAGGAAGGCCTGGTACGCGAGCGGCGAGAGACTTGAAGTGCTTAATGATGCGACTGCTGACGGCCTGCTTGGTCCTGGCCACGATGGCGGCGGCTGCCCTCGCCGCCTCGGACAGGGAAGCTGCGCCGCCGGATTCATTTGAAGGCGCTCCGCCACAATACACCCGCTTCACGGCCGCCGAACTTTCGCACGGATTTCTTGCGCTTGCTTTCGGTTCCGATTTGCGCATCGGCGCGCGACCGCTCGGTATTCGCCGCTTCGATCATCCAATCAGCGCACAAGTTATTGGCACAGGCAGCATCGAGCGAACCGGCGCGATGACCCGCGTCATTGAAGAATATGCACGCGCCGTTCCCAATCTCCACTTGAGTATTGCGTCCCCGGGAGCACCCGGGGACATCGAGGTGCGTTTGATCGACGAAAAAGATTTTAAATCAGCGTTGCAGGTTGCATTCGGAGCCAAGGTCGCCAGTGCTTTTGTCAGCCGCACTGATCCGCAATGTATGACCAGCGTCAAATCAACCGCCGACGGCGAAATTGTACATTCGATCTCATTCATCATCGTCGACAAAGGCGACGACGTTTTTCGCGATTGCGCTTACCACGAACTTCTCCACGCGTTCGGCCTGTCAAACCACGACCAGCGCAACCCTTGGACGATGCTCAACCAGAAACGCATGGTCGGCTACCTGACGGTCTACGACCGGTCGCTGCTGGAGCTGCTATACGATCGTCACATCAGACCCGGCATGAGGCGCGAGGAGGCGCGCGCTGTCCTGTCCCGCGCGATCGCCGAACTCGGACTGGCTGCAAAGCCAGCTCATGAGATGAGTCAGTAACGCTGACCTAGTTTGCCCTCAAAATCAGCGACTGCCTGTGGGTACGGCAACATGACAGCTTAATCTTTAGGCCGTCAGCCGCTAGCGTGTGCAGGCGAGCCCGTACCGGCCCAATGCCGGAGCGGGTTTTCGAGTGCATAGCTCCCGGACATCGTCCCCGGAAGGGGGGCCCCGCTGTTCGGCAAATGCCGTGCGTCGACAAAAATTTGCGCGAAACACCTGCGCTCCGGGGAGAAAATAATGAAGCTGGTCATCGCCGTTATTAAGCCGTTCAAGCTCGACGAAGTCCGCGATGCCCTCACGCGCATCGGCATCCACGGCATGACCGTCGCCGAAGTAAAAGGCTATGGGCGGCAGAAGGGCCACATGGAAATTTATCGCGGCGCCGAATATGCCGTGAACTTTCTTCCAAAACTGCGTCTTGAGGTTGCGGTCGCGAGCGAACAGCTTGACGAGGTGATTGACCAGCTCGCTTCCGCCGCACGTACCGGTCAAATCGGCGACGGAAAAATTTTCGTCACGCCGATCGAGCAAGCCCTGCGCATTCGCACTGGCGAAACTGACATCGACGCACTTTAAAAAATCAGCAAATGAAATTGGAGGGATGACATGACACAGGCGTGCTTGCGCCTCGCGCTCATAGCAATAGCAGCGATCGTCGCATCGCCGGCTTTTGCTCAAGACTCCAGGATCGATGGTGCCGACACCGCATGGATGATCGCGGCCACCGGACTTGTGCTGATGATGACCCTTCCTGGTCTTGCCTTGTTTTATGCGGGCATGGTGCGCAAGAAAAATGTTCTCGCGACAATGGCGCAAAGTCTCGCCGCCACTTTTCTTGTGTCCATCTTGTGGGCGCTCGTCGGCTACAGCCTCGCCTTCACGGGAGACGGTGCATTCATCGGCACGCTCGAACGCATTTTCCTCAACGGCGTGACACTCGACGCAATTTCGCCGCTCGCCAAGACGATTCCCGAAAGCCTGTTCATGATCTACCAGATGACATTCGCCGTCATCACCGTGGCGCTGGTCGCAGGCTCGGTTGCCGACCGCCTGCGGTTTTCAGCATTCCTGTTGTTCTGCATGTTCTGGCTCCTGCTGGTTTATGTGCCGATCGCACACTGGGTGTGGGGCGGCGGCTTCCTCGCCAGCTACGGCACAATCGATTTTGCCGGCGGTCTCGTCGTTCATCTCAATGCCGGCATCGCCGGACTTGTCGCGGCGTACGTGCTCGGCACCAGGCGCGGTTATGGCAGCGAGAATTTAGCACCGCACGATCTCACGCTCGCCGTCATCGGCACCGGCTTGCTGTGGGTCGGCTGGTTCGGTTTCAACGGCGGGTCAGCGCTCGCTGCCAATGCTCACGCAGCGATGGCGATCGTGTCGACTCATCTCGCCGCCAGCGCCGGCGCATTTACATGGATGGCGCTGGAATGGTGGACACGCGGCAAGCCTTCCGTCCTGGGAATGATCTCCGGTGCGGTGGCCGGACTGGGCACGATCACACCGGCGTCCGGCTTTGTGTTGCCGATGCACGGCGTGGCAATCGGAATCATCGCCGGTGCGATCTGCTTCTGGGCGTGCACCTGGCTCAAGATGAGAATTGGCTACGACGACTCGCTTGACGTGTTCGGCGTCCACGGCGTTGGCGGCATCACCGGCACCATCCTCGCCGGCGTGTTTGCGGTCGGCGCGCTATCGGCAACCCCCGAGCTGCCGGGCGGCGTCAAAGGCCTGCTCGAAGGCAACCCGCAACAAGTCATCGCGCAGCTCTATGGCGTCGTAGTCACGCTCGGCTGGTCGGGTGTGCTGACCTTTATTATCCTCAAGGTCGTAGGTGCCATAGTGCCGTTGCGCGTCAGACACGAAGACGAAGTGATGGGCCTTGATGTCAGTCTGCACGGCGAGGCGCTTCAATAGTTAACGAGACCTTGCCGCCTCGGCCAAAGTGCCGACGCGGAATTCATCAGAACGTCTTTTTCAGCCTATATTTTAGGCAGGACCCCGACGACGTGGCGCGTCTTTAAGCGCCAGTCCGGGGCGGCTTTCGGCCCGACGGCGCTCCGCGCCAATTTCTATTACCGAAACAAAGACATAGACCTCCCTCGGGCAACTGGCACGGCGTTTGATTCTATCTCCCCGGCCCTGCCTGCGAAGCAAGCTTCGGAGGTACGGCTCAGTGAAACTGCCCGCACTGCGTGAAGGTAGAAAACGGGCTCAAGCGGGGATCGAATCCATGAAAATCGTCATGGCCATTATCAAACCTTTCAAGCTCGACGAGGTCCGTGACGCTCTGACCTCCATCGGCGTGCAGGGACTGACCGTTACAGAGGTCAAAGGTTACGGGCGTCAAAAGGGCCACACGGAAATCTACCGTGGTGCTGAATATGCGGTGAGCTTTCTGCCGAAGATCAAAGTCGAAGTGGCAGTGGACACTAAGCAAGTCGAGAAGGTCATCGGAGCCATCACCGGCGCCGCCAAGACCGGACAGATCGGTGACGGAAAAATCTTCGTCTTCAATCTGGAAAACGCCGTGCGCATTCGCACCGGCGAGACCGATGCCGCGGCGCTCTAGTCACCCGCACCGCAAACATTACGGACAGGAGTAAAACCATGACGTTGAAGAAATC
>JBATYN010000287.1:0-3168 GCA_049674125.1 Pseudolabrys sp.
AGTTAGCAGAGGTGAGGGGGGCGTGAAAGCCAAAATTGCGACCGGATTGCTGCTCAAATGATTACTGAACGTTCCTAATCCCTGCCCGTCCTAGAGAACAACTCCAATCTCTTGAGTAGCGCGGTCAGCGGAATTCAAAAACAGGTGCCGTAGACCCCGAATGTGATCGTTGGAGACCCGTGGCCGAGCCGGCGGCTAATTGAGAGCACAACCACGCCAGCGGCAATCAATTGGGTGGCATGTGTATTTATGAGTGAGTGCGGTGTCAGCGTCGACATTCCCGCCAACGCGTTTACTCCAAGCTGCAGGCCCAGCGATAACGCTATTTTGGTCAATAAGCTGCTGGTATAGGGGAGCTTATGCGTAGAACTGAGACAAGCGGGAAGAGTCGTCGCGGCGTCCGGTCCAGCATTCTCGGCTGGCTGATCAGGGGAATCTGGTTTCTATGCCAGGTCTTACTCATCGTGTGGGCCACCCTGGCCATCTACTATTCGAACTTGCCATGGGCCGATTTGCGCCTAGCGTTGGCGGCTGCCTTTGCCGTATTTGCAATCTGGGCCCTATGGCTTTCGCGTCAACGGCGTTGGTCCGTAGTTCTCGTTGTACTTTTCCTTGGCGTGGTTGCGTGGTGGATATCCATCCCCCCCTCGCACGCACGTCCGTGGCGACCCGAAGTCGCTGTGATGCCGCGGGTGGTCATCGAGGGGGATACAGTGAGCATATCCGGTGTGCGCAATTTCGACTACCGCAGCCGGGATGATTTCACAGTGCGTTATGAGGAGCGGAAGATACAGCTGTCACACCTAACCGGCCTCGATTTTTTTGTTTCGTACTGGAGCGAAGGACTGGTTGGGCACACGTTCCTAAGCTTCATCTTTGATAACGCGCCGCCGCTGAGCATCTCCATCGAGACGCGGCCCGAGGTGGGTGAGGGCTTTAATCCTGTCGCCTCCCTCTTCAAACAATTCGAGTTGATCTATGTGGTAGGAGACGAGCGTGACCTTGTTAGGGTGCGCACAAACTATCGCAAGGAGACCGTGTATCTCTATCACCTCAATAGTTCAGCCGACGATGCGCGTCGGCTGCTCACGATTTACCTGAAGCGGATAAACGAACTCGCCGATCGACCGGAATTCTATCATTTGCTCAGCAACAGCTGCACGATCAACATCATACGCTACGCAAATGCTGCCGGCCGGGAGGGGCGGTTCGACATTCGCCATCTTTTAAACGGCATGATCGATAGCTACCTCTACCATTCAGGTCGGGTGAACACGACTTTGCCATTTGAAGAGTTACGGCGACGCTCCCTGATCAACGAAGCTGCGAAGGCGGCCGACAACGCGCCAGATTTCTCGGAGCGCATCCGCGCATCGTTACCGACAATCACTCGTTGAGAGCCACTGCGGCCGGATCGCAACACAATGTTTCAGATTTTAGCGGCTACTTTTGCTATCCTACCCTAATGACCAGTGCGAGAAACACGCGGCGGGTGCTCGCTCTCCTTGCTCTGATGGCTGCATCACTGGTCGGGCTACTGTTATTAGGGCCCATTACACAAGATCAAAGCTATCACGAGTTTGCCGATCAACGGACTTTCTTCGGCATACCGAATGTCTGGAACGTCGTTTCGAATTTTCCCTTTGCTGTGATCGGAGCGGTAGGGCTGTGGCAATTTCGTCGCGACCCAGCAATCGATGTGCTGTTCCTGGGAATCCTGCTCACCGGCTTCGGCTCGTCGTACTATCATCTTGACCCAAATGACCGGACCCTGTTTTGGGACAGGCTGCCGATGGCAATGAGCTTCATGGCTATTCTTGCCATCTCGATCGAAGAGCGAGTGGACGCAAAAGCGGGAGCCGTTTTGTTGTGGCCCTTGGTCGCGGTCGGCGTATTCAGCCTGTTGCTATGGCGCTGGACCGGCGATCTGCGGCTCTATGGCTGGGTGCAGTTCTTCCCCTGCCTCGCGTTGCCGCTGTTGTTCATGCTGTTTCCGGCTAAGTACAGCGGCACCTCCTACTGGCTGATCGCCGCAGGCTTATATGCTCTCGCAAAGGTGTTTGAGTTCTATGACGCTGAGATTTATTCTGTCGGGTCAGTTTTGAGCGGTCACACGCTCAAGCACATCGCCGCGGCCGCCGCGTGCGTCGCAATCCTGCGACATTTCCAGATACGTCGTCCGATAATGCCACAATGACTCTCCGCACCCGATAAGCCCATAAAGTTACTTGCCCTAAAGGCCAACTCGACGGATGGCCTCGTCCTCCAGCAATAGTGTTCTCGGCGCTATAACAGTCCTGAGATGAACATGAGAAAGGCCCTCATAGCTCTTACTTGCATCTTCAGCTGCCTGGTGGCTCAGGGAGCTTCCGCGGCAATAACGTTTAAGCGGTTTCCTCACTGCCCTGACGGCATCGTTTCTAAAAAAACCTGCGAATGCCACAGGGGTGAATCGGGCCGCTATCATTTTTGTCATGCGGGGTATCACTGCGCTACGGATACGGGCAAGTGCAGCAAGTAGCTCGGTCACTGACGCAGTGACGCGGGAATGCATTTGCATTCATGAGCGCCATCGACGCCTGTTGAGTTAAGGACGAACACGCAAGGAGGACACGATGCTCTTCGACGGAGGCTTCACCTTTTCAAATTTTCTGACAGACATCATCGCGGTGTTCGCATTTGTCGTATGGTTCTGGCTGCTCGTTATCATCTTCGGCGACCTGTTCCGGCGGCACGACATCTCAGGGTTGGCTAAGGCCTTGTGGGTACTGGCAGTCGTTTTGACCTCTTATTTTGGCGTGTTCGCTTACTTAATCACTCAGGGGAGAGGAATGGCCGAGCGCAACGCGCAGCAAGCCCAGCAAACACGCGAAGAACTGAGGCGCGTGGTCGGTTTCAGTGTTGCTGACGAACTCGCCAAGCTTGATCAGTTAAAAAAGTCCGGTTCGATAACTGAGGCCGAGTTTGGACGTCTGCGCGCCACGTTAGTCCAATAGGCTTGGCGCCGATTTGCGATCCGCACGATTCGCAGTGCTGAGCGTGCCCGGAGACAATGATGCTTGGTTTTTCTCGAGCAATAAAATTCGGTTTAGTCGTTCTGGCGGCGGCGGCGGCAATACTCGCTGGATTTCCCACACGATCCGACGCGGCGACCGGCTCGGTCCGTAT
>JBATYN010000288.1:0-7806 GCA_049674125.1 Pseudolabrys sp.
GCTGGCTGTCCGACCTGCTGACGCGTGCCTCACGCGAAGATAGCGAGCTGGCCCCGCGCGAATTCCCACGCGAGCCGACGCGTGAAAGCGCTCGCGAGCCTGCACCGGTGCGCGGGAACGAGGAGCGCACACCGCGTCATTCAATCGAATCGCTGGACTCTCTCTCGGTCGATATCGCGCGCATGATTGATCACGATGCCGCCGCCGATCTGTGGGATCGCTACAAGCGCGGCGAACGCAACGTTTTCACGCGCCGGCTCTATACCTTGCAGGGCCAGCAGGCATTCGACGATATCCGCAAGAAGTATCGCGCGGATCGCGAATTCAAGCAGACGGTGGACCGCTACATCAGTGAGTTTGAACGCCTGCTCGACGAAGTTTCTCGCGACGACCGGGGTCAGGTCGTGGCGCGCACTTACCTCACGTCGGAAACCGGCAAGGTTTACACCATGCTGGCCCACGCGGCCGGACGTTTCGACTAGCCAAATGCGGAGTTAGCGACCTGCCGGCACGAATTTGCTGCCGGCGGTCGTGGATCACGACCGCAAATTTCGCGCACGTCAGAGAAAAACCGTTTCTCCGCTCCGCAGCGCCCGCTTGATCGCATCAATAACGCGAAGATTCTGCAGACCATCGCGGGCGGTGACGACCGGATCGGCCTTTCCGCGGATGACGGCACAAAAATTTTCGAGTTGCCTCTCCAGCGGGTCTGCCCGTTGGACCTTCACAGTCTCGACTTGAAACGGATTTGACCAAGAGCGTTCAACGGTCCCGGCATAGGTCATCAGCCGCATCGTGGGAATCGCCAGCGAGCCGTGGGTCCCGGCGACAACGTAACAATCTTCTCCCGGATAAGCCGCGAAGCTGGCGTCTTCCTGCGTCGTTTGCTCCCAGCTCCGGGGAACCGCGACCGTGTCAGACAGCATCACAGTGCCCAAGACGCCGTTCGCGAACCGCAGGCTTATGGCCGCCGTGTCTTCAACCGGAAACCCGCGGACTGAATTGGATGCAAAAGCCTGAACGGCCGTGATCTCACCGCATAACGTGCGCAGATCCCCGATTTCATGAACCATATTGATGAGGATCGGACCACCGCCGGGCTCGCGGCGCCATGGCCGTCGTCGAAATAGCGATCAGGCTTGCAGAACATTTCGGTGCCAACCACGGCGACCAGGCGTCCAAGCTGGCCGCTCCGAATGACGGCCATCGCTTTTTCCATGATCGGGTTGTGCTGGCGATGGTGGCCCGTCAACAATTTGACGTTGGCGCGCTCTGCCGCCTCGCACAACCGTTGGCCGGACTCGATTGAATCGGCGAGCGGTTTTTCGATCAACGTCGGAATGCCGGCTGCAATGCAGGCCAGGCCATTTTCAAGATGCAAACTATTGGGCGTAGCGAGAATGACGCCATCGGGCCGTTCGTGTGCAATCAGATCGGTCAGCGACGAAAAGAGAGGAACACCCGACTCATTCGAAATTGCGGCCGCACCGGGCGCCGGATCGGCAATCGCCATCAGCAGGCAATCGCGGCTTCGTAAGACAAGATCAATGTGCCGCCTTCCGATTGCGCCAGCGCCGGCTACTGCAATGCGTAACTGCTTCCCCTCGGTCAAATGCGGGCCTCCGCGTCGCGCAAGGCTAGAGCAGTCGCAAAGGTGCGCCGCAGGCGCGTAAGATCGGGCTCAATTCCAGTGAAGAGCCGGAAGGCTTCAACCGCCTGGTGCACACACATCCCGCCACCGTTCATCACGCGGGCACCCTTCGCGGCAGCCGCCCTGATGAATGCCGTTTCAATCGGCGTGTAGATGACGTCGGCAGCCCAGTGCGCTGCCGTCAGTGCGGAACCGGGTACCGGGTTGCCGGGGAAGCCACGCATGCCGATCTGTGTCGCGTTGACGACACCGGCTGCGGCCTTGATATCGCCTTCGAGGTCGTTCGCAACACGGCAGCGCGAGGCGCCGTAATCCCTTGCAAGATCGGCTGCGAGGGCGGCCGTACGCGCGCCATCAAGATCATGGATGACGAGGCAGCCGACATCCAGGTCCATCAAGGCAAATGCGACTGCACGCCCGGCGCCACCCGCACCGACCAGCACCACCGTTGCGCCCCGTGCGCTGTTGCGTCCGAACGCTTCCTCGAAACTGTGGCGCCACCCTTTCCGGTCAAAGTTATAGCCAGTCGTGCGGCCATCCGGCGCAATCGCGACTGTATTGACCGCACCGGTCTGCCTTGCCTCGGGGTCCACCGCATCGAGTAGCGGGATCACATCCTGCTTGAAAGGATAGGTGATGTTTGCACCGGCAAAACCCGCGATCTTGAGCGCATCGAGCAATTGCGGGAGCCGTCGCCCCGGCAGACGATCGACGTCCACCAAATGGTAGAAGCCGTTGATTCCAGCAGCCGCAAAAGAGTCTGCGAACAGCGCCGGTGACAGCGACCCCATGATGTTCGCGCCAATCAATCCAATCAGCACCCTCGGCTGCATCAGAATACGTGCTCTGGCACCGCCAAGCCCCCACCGAGGAAAAGCTGAGCGATCCGCGGGTCTGCAAGAATATTCGCCGCTGTGTCTTCGATGCGGGTCTGCCCTTGTTCGAGGACGAGACCGTAATCGGAGATTTGCAGGGCTTGCTTGGCGTTTTGCTCAATGAGCAGGATCGTCACTCCCTTCTCGCGAAGCGATTTCAGGATACCGAAGACCTCTTGCACCATCAGTGGCGAAAGGCCGATAGACGGCTCGTCAATGAGAACGAGCTTGGGGTCGAGAAGGAGGCCCCGTGCCACTTCAAGCAGCTTCTGTTGTCCACCAGACAAGGTCGAAGCCTGAGCGTCCGCTTTCTCGTTCAATATCGGAAACCGCTGCATAATGGAATTCAGACGGCCGGCCAGACGGCTCTGATCGGACAATGCCACACCCCCGAGCTCAAGATTGTGACGCACGCTCAGTTCGGGAAACATATTCCGACCTTGCGGGATGTAAGCGACGCCAGCATCGAGAATTTGCCGGGGTGAGAAATTCGTTGTGTTCCGGCCGTCGAATGTGACCGTGCCGGTCCGCACCGGCAGCAGACCAAATATCGTCTTGAACAAGGTCGATTTGCCGGCCCCGTTCGGGCCGATCAAGGTCGTGATAGCACCGCGGTGAACCCGGGCGGTGGTGCCATTGAGAATCGTCATCTTGCCGTAACCGGCAAAAATCTCATCCAGCAAGAGGATCGGCGCTGTTTCATTCATGGGCGCGCTGATCCATGTCCAAGATAAGCGTCGATCACTGCCGGATTGCGGCGAATATCCTGCGGCGTGCCCTCGGCGATAACGCGCCCCTCCGCCAGAACAAGCACCCGTGTGCACAACGCCATGACAAATTCCATCTGGTGTTCAATCACGACGAAAGTGGCCTGGCGTTCGGAATGATACGCCTGGAGCCGTTCGCGCAGATTCGCGAGCATCGTCAGGTTGACGCCGCCCGCGGGCTCGTCCAGCAACACGAGCCGCGGTCCGGCCATAAAAGCCATGGCGGCATCGAGAAGCTTCTGTTGGCCATAGCTCAGCGAACCGGCCTCCTCTTCGGCCAGATGCGAAAGATGAAAGAATTCGATCATCTGGTCAGCAGCGTCGCCAAGTCCGGCATCCGCACGGCCGAGAAGGCGCGAATACATTGAGCCTTGATGTTCCTGGCCGGCGAGAATGAGGTTGTTACGAACCGAGAGCTGCGAGAACACCTGTAGCAATTGAAACGTCCGGCTCACTCCCAGACGATTGAGATCACACGGGCGCATTCCGGTGGTCGGCTTGCCGTCGACGTAAACCTCACCCCCGTTCGGCAGCAATTGACCAAGCACGCAGTTAAACAGCGTCGATTTTCCCGAACCGTTTGGACCGATAATGCCGAGAATCTCGCCAGCGTGCACCTCGAACGAGACGCCATCGACCGCCGTGATGCCGCCAAAGGATTTGCGCAGGTTGGAAACCTGAAGGACCGCCGTCATGGGCTGGCCCTTTCCGCGCGCCCTCGTGCGTTCCTGGTTGCACGCTCGATCAACCCGAGCAGGCCGGATGGACAAACCGCAAGCAACAACATGACGAGCGCGGCATAGACAATCAGATAGTAGCCCTGCGTTATTCGAAGCCACTCCGGCAGGAGCACGGCGACCAACGCGCCCAGAAACGGGCCAAAGAACGACCCGCTGCCGCCCACGATCACCATGAGCAGCAAATTAAACGACAACCCGAGCGCGAATGAATTCGGTTCTATGAATTGTACAAGCGGCGCGTAAAGCGCGCCGGCAAGACCCGCGAGGCTTGAGCCGATCGCAAAAGCCATCAGCGTGTAACGCCTTGTGTCGAGGCCCAGTGATAGCGCACGGATTGGATTTTCGCGCAGCGCGACGAAGGCACGTCCCCAGGGGGATCTCAGCATCCACCAAGCCGCTGTCGCGAGCACTGCGAGTACGCCAAGGCAGAAAAAATAGAAATCGCGAGCACCGGCGGTCGACCAGCCAAATAGTGTCGGCCGCACAATCCCGCTTATCCCGTAGATGCCACGCGTCAACCATTCCTCATTGCGCAGAACAAGAAACACCAGCGTCGTGAAAGCGAGCGTGACGAATGCAAGATAATGATGCTGGACCCGCAATGCCGGGTAGCCGAGCCCCCACCCGATAGCGAAGCACAGAAAACCGGCACTCATGAATGCGGTTGGATATGGCCAGCCCGCTTGGGTCATCAGCGCCACGGTATAGGCTCCGATTCCGACGAAAGCGCCCTGAGCCAGCGAAATCTGTCCGGCATAGCCGAGTGTGAGGTTAAGACCGATTGCCGCGATGGTGAGAACCGCCCACAAGGAAATGAGGTAGATACCGAACGGTTTGAGAAAGAATGGGATGGCGATGGTGAAAACCGCAACGGCTCCGACCGCGATGGTGCCGAAACGGTTCATACCGTGCGTTCCTCGATGCGGCCCAGCAGCCCTTGCGGACGTAGCAGGATGACGGCGATGAGGATGAGCAAGGGAAAGGCGCCGCGATATTGCGAGGAAATATATGCAGCTGACAGATTGTCGAGGATGCCAAGGATAACGCCGCCGAGGATTGCGCCGCGCACCTGATTAAAACCGCCGATGATGGCTGCCAGAAAAGCCGCCATTCCCAAAGTCTCCCCGTTGGTGAATTTTGCGAGGTAAATCGGGCTGACCAAAATCGAAGCGACGGCAACGAGCACGCCGTTGATGAGAAACGTGTAGAGCACCATCCGCCGCACCGGGATGCCGAGAATGCGTGCCAGCGTCGGATTCTGGGCTGTCGCCTGCATGCATCGGCCAAGTCGGGTCCTGTTGAGCAGAACCTGAAGCGCCACCACCGTAACGACTGCAACCGCAAGCACCGCTAAACTCTGCGTCGAGACCACTGCGCCGAAAATGTGGACGTCTGCTGATGGCACCAACGCAGGAAACGGCTGCGCCTGCGAACTGTAAAAATCCTTGGCGCTCTCTTTGAGGAACAAAGACAACGCGATGGTGGAAATCACCAGCGGCAGTACACCGTGCTTGAGCATCGGGTCAACGATGATGACTTTGAACAGCAGTCCGAGAATAACAACCGACAGAAAAATGCCGACCAACGCCGCAAACCAGAACGGCGCGCCAAAATTCATGGCCGCCAGGATAAAAAACGCCGGCAGCATGACAAACTCGCCTTGCGCAAAATTGATCGTCTGCGACGTCTGCCACAGCAGCGTGAAACCGACGGCAATCAGGGCATAGATTGCCCCGGTCGCAAGGCCGGATACCAAAAGCTGAATGAAAGAAGCCATTGGCGCTCGCGCTTGGCTTCCGCCTGGCTATAACGCCGGGCGAAACACCCAGAGATGTCGATCGTTATTTTCCGAGTTTAGGCAGAACTTCTACGATCTTCTGTTTGCCGTCCACGACCTCGCCCAGGAAGCTTTCACGATCGATATCGCCGTTCTTGTCCCAAGTTGCTTCCATCAGGATGCCGGGCTCATCCTTGGGCGTAATCGTGACGCCGTGAGCAGTCTGGGCAAACAGTTTGCTGTCGAACTTGCCGTTTTTCTCGGTGACATATTTGATGAAATAGATGCCGGTATAGCCCTTGATACCATTGTGATCGCAAACATAATTGAAGCGCTTTTTAAAGCGCTCGGCGAACTCTTTCACAGCTGGTATTGGCGAATCGACAGTAAGGCCGACATGGCCGCGCACGCCATTGGCCGCGCCGCCCGCCAGATCGATCACCTTTTGACCGAGCAAGGTCGTCTCTCCAACGAGTGGGGCCTTGATACCCTGCTTCGCGGCTTCTCTGAGGAAGCGAGCGCTCTCTTCTTCGTTGAGGTAGACGAAAATCGCGTCGGCATTCGCCGCTTTGATCTTGACCACGTCGGCGGAAAAATCAGCTTGGCCGGCTTCGGTCGAGACGTCGGCAACAACATTGATATTGCGCGATGCCATTTCCTTGATGAAGCTGTCGCGTCCACCTTTGCCGAAATCATTATTGACCCACAATACGGCGACGGACTTCGCTTTGACGCCGTCGCGCATATAGTTGGCGATCTTCGGCATGCTGAACTGTTGGCCGAATGACGTACGGAAGACAAAAGGATTACCCTTCTGCGTGATCGCCGCTGCCTCACCGCCGACGAGTTCCGGAATTTCAGCTTGCTGGGTTAGAAGCATGGCCGTCAGCACTGAACCAGAGAACACCGGCCCGAGGACGATATACGGATTGTTGTCGAGCACCTTTTGCACTTGCGCGCGTGCAATACCGGCTTCGCTCTGGGTGTCGAGCAAAGGCATTTCGATTTTTTTGCCGAGAATGCCGCCTTTCGCGTTGATTTCCTCAACGGCCAAAATCATGCCGTCGCGAAAATTTGTGCCCGACACGGCGCCCGATCCCGAAAGCTCGAGGACGGCCGGCATATAAACGGTCGATTGCGCGCAGGCCGGGCTTAACAATCCGAAGCCCGCAAAAATCGCTGACGTGAACAACCCTGGGCGACGCATAGCAAACTCCCTTCCTACATTTATGATTTGGCCCGCTGGCCCCGGGCCACTTCGTGAGCCCCCGCCAGGCATCCATTTTTGTCGAGCTTAAGAGGGCTCCGGCAGGCGTCAATAACCAAGACGCGCAGGGCTGCGATAAATCCAACCCGTACCGGATGCGGCCGTTGAATTGGCTACAAAATGGTTTTGATGCTAGTGGCAAACCAGGCCTGTGGAGATACAATATCAGGCGAAAAATGCCTTTCACCCTTGAGCTTGCCACCGAACGCTGGCCGATTGCGGGCTCCTTTGGCATCAGCCGCGGCTCCAAGACCGAAGCGATCGTCGTGGTCGCAGAATTGGGCGACGGAAAAGCGCGCGGCCGCGGCGAATGCGTTCCCTATGCTCGCTACGGCGAAAGCGTCGAGAGGGTCGTCGCGCAGATCAATGCCATGCGGTCACAGCTGGACGCCGGCCTCGATCGACGCGCTCTGCAAACGGCGATGTCGCCGGGTGCCGCACGTAACGCGCTCGATTGCGCGTTCTGGGACCTTGAGGCAAAGCAGAGTGGCCGCGCCGCGCATGAGGCCGCAGGCCTCCCTGCGCCCCATGCCGTCACGACCGCCTTTACGATCTCGCTCGCCGCTCCTGCCGACATGGCGAAAGCTGCCAAGAAAGCGTCCAGCCGTACCCTGCTCAAGGTGAAACTCGGTGCCGAAGGCGATGTGGATCGCATCGCGGCAGTTCGCGCCGCTGCCCCCACGGCGACGCTTATCGTCGATGCCAATGAGGGCTGGAACGAGCGCAACC
>JBATYN010000289.1:0-2599 GCA_049674125.1 Pseudolabrys sp.
GGGTTGCTGCGCGTCAGCGCTCATCGGCATGGCGACAGCGAGTGCCGTAGCCAGCAACAAAATCCTTGTGCGATTCGTCATAGCTGTCCTCCACCACGTGCAGGACGCGGTTCCGTCCTACAACTGATTAAACGGCCGGTGGTTCACCAACCCAGCGGTTTAATCTTGAGGATGTGATCGAAGATGAAGGTCTTGTAATTATCGCGTTCGCACATTGAGTTTTCGCAAGGCACAAACTCAATAGTTAGCCAGTCATGGTAACGAATTATCGCTTCGAGCTGCTATTGCCGGTTGTGCGAAGACGCTCGATCAGCTCGGCGGTGGGATAGGAATCTGCGGGCAACCCAACCTTGAGCTGCGCCTTCCTGGTTGCGCCGCGGGTGCCGTTGCCGATCTTGCCGTCAACCTCACCGACGCCCTCATAGCCTTGCTTGGTCAGCAGAGTTTGCAATTCCATGACCTGCTGTGCGGAGAGCGGTGCGATATTGGCGGCGCCCGAGTGGTCGACGTTCGGTGCGCCGGCGAGGCGGGTGGCGAAATAAGCAACCGTCGTCGAATAGACCATCGCCGAATTCCAACCGAGGAACGCCTTGAAATTCGGGTAGGCGAGAAAGGCCGGACCGCGACGTCCCATCGGCAGGATTAGCGACGCCGGAAGTTCATCCGAAGGCAACGAGCCGTTTGCAGCCGTCACGCCCCAGGCTACCCATTTCGAGCGCGGGTGCTGAATGCTGACGTCTGCCTCCTGCCACGGCAAGTTCGCGGGCACGTGTACCTCTTGCAGCCATGGCTGGCCCCGTTGCCAGCCGAGCGTAACCAGGAAGTTCGCTGCGGACGCGAGCGTATCCGGGATGCTGTGGATGAGGTCGCGGCGGCCGTCGCCATCGAAATCGACGGCATTCTTGAGATAGTCGGAGGCGGTGAATTGCATGCCGCCGAATTCGCCGGCCCAGTCGCCGATCATATCTTCGACGTGCTGATCGCCGCGCTCGATGATACGCAGTGCGTCGAGCAATTGTTGGCGGAAGAAATCGGGCCGGCGGCAATCATAGGCGAGCGTCGCCAGCGCACCTAAAATATTGTAGTTGCCGAAATTCGCGCCGAAATCGCTTTCAAGTCCCCAAAACGCGGTGAGCACCGGCGCCGGCACGCCGTATTTTTCTTCGACGCGTTTGAACAGGTCCGCGTGCTGCTTGATCTTGGCAAGGCCATTGGGGATCCGCGCGCCACCGACCATGCGGTCGGAAAATTGCAGAAAAGTTTGGTTGAACACCGCCTGGCCGTGGTCGCGGCGGATGATTGCTTGATCAAACGTCATGCTCGGCGATGCCGCGGCGATGACGCGCGGGGAAATGCCTTGCGCGGCGGCGTCCTTCTTGAAGTCTTCGAGCCAGCGCTCGTAGCTGCCGGTGTTGCTGCAACTGGCGGCCCAGGCTTGTCCTCCTGTGGCTCCGCCAAGCACGAGGACTGCGAGCGCCAACGCCGTTTTTCGCATCGTTCGTTCCGTCTGCTGAGAAGTTGAATATGCCAATTGCGGCAAGGCGTGAAATGTGATTGCCGGCCAGCGTTATGGCAGAAAAGAGGCTATTTTTCGAGCTGGGCGTTGCGGTCGTCCGGTTCACGTCCGGCGCTGGGTGTCGTCGCCCGCACTACCGGTGCGGTCCGCGAAATTCTCATCCCGGACAGCTTGTTGCGGTCGTTCTTGGGCAGGCCGGCGTAGCTGGCCACCGGCGTAAAGGCGGCCGCTTGGCCGTTGCCGCCGGTGTAAGCGGCAAGACCGTTCCCCGTCGCAACAATGTCACCGGGGCGCAGCGTCGGGTCGGTGCTCGCGTCGATACGGGCAAGCCCGAAGGGGTCGTGGCCGTTGCACGTGCAGCCGCCAACGACCTCCTTGCGATAGAGATAGGCGTTGGGAAGGTCGGCGTAGCGGCTGCCATTCGTAGCGATGGACGTGTCGATGCTGCTGCCGGAATAAAGGCGCGTCTGGCTTGCCGGACAGAATGAGTGACACGCGTCAGCTGCGCTCAAGCCGGGCTGTGCCCGCACCGGAAAATAACGGCCGTCGCAACTTCGCACACAATAGCCGGATGCGGGGCCGCTGTCGCTTTCGGCCATTCTGCCGTCGGTCGCGGGATCACCGTAGGATTGGACACCCGGTGGACGCGGCGCCTCGAACGCGTGGCGCAATCCGCTAAAAAGGCGATCGAAGAATCCTGCCGAGGCCGGTGACGACAATGCCACAGACGCAATAAACGCCGCGCCGGCAAGGGCGCCGAACCCAAAGCCGGTCCTGAGACCGGCGCGCAGAATGAACTGGTTCCCGCGAAACGACATGGCTTGCTTTTGCGTCCCTGCATGCGCGGTAGTCTAACGTCTGGAGACGTGGATGGTTGCGCATCGCCCGCCGGCACGGCGTTCGGACATGGCGGCGCCTTGTTATTTCACAGGGCCTCGTGCAGCATTCCGCCCATCCGGTTACGGCTGGCATCGTCTTTGGGGATTGGCGTGGACGCGACACCCGCAATCGAGATTGCAAAACAGACATTGCTTTCCGGTGCGCTTGTCCTTGCCATCGGTACCGTCACCGGGTTTGTGGCTC
>JBATYN010000290.1:0-3242 GCA_049674125.1 Pseudolabrys sp.
TCGTTCGATCGGAAAGGTAGGAGTGACTCCATGTTTGCTCTCATTTCTGACAATCCCAAGATCATCATCATGTATTTGGTGATCGGCGCGCTGATCGTGCTTTCACATCTTGGCCGCACCCCACGCGAGCGCAACACGCGGAAATGAAGGCCGTGCCAGAATCTGGTCAGGATCATTCCAAACCGGCACGGCGGAAGCCTTCCAGATAGTGCTTGCGGTCGGCGTCATGCTGGAACGGAATATCATTTGCGAGCCACGCGATCGAAATATTGGGCTGAGCACGCCGCAATTCCTGCAATGCGGCATTGGCAACCTCGTCCAGTCCGGCCATGCCCGCGGCGGCGGTAAGCACCCGGTGGCCACCGACGAAATCATTGCGCTGCCGAATTGCTTCGCGCGCCAGGCGCATCGCTTCGTCGTAGTTACGGCCGACGAATTGGGAATAAGCGATGATTCCGCAATAAATCGCGGCGAATGGATCGCGCGGGCTAAGCCGCAGCGCACGGCGTGCGGCTATGTCACCGTCTTGCCATCTCCCGCAATAAGAGAGCGTCAGACCGTAATAGGCCTGTGCGAGCGAGAAGTTTGGATTGAGCTGCAATGCCAATTCGAATTCGGCCAATGAGTCGTCGAACCGTCGCGTGCAGAGATAGACGTTGCCCAGCGCGTAGTGCGCCCAGGGGTCTTCGCTCTCCGCGCGTATTGCGGCGAGGGCCGCACGTTCGGCGATTGGCGCAACTGCCGCCATGTCCGACCAGCCCATGTGAGCGCTGAAGGTATGGCTGGCAGCGAGCACGCCGAGCGCCTGACCATAGGTGGGATCGATGGCGGTCGCTTTCTCGAGCAACGCTTGCGCGACCACATTGTCTTGCCGCGTCAGCCTCCAGTAATGCGACAGCGCACGCATCACCAGATCCCACGCGTCCATGCTATCGGGCGCCTTGCGTTGCGCGTGGAAATTTTCTGCGGCGTAAAGTTGCGGCTCAATAGCAGCGACGATGGCTTCGGTAATCTCATCCTGAACCGCAAACACATCGGCGATGTCGCGGTCGTAGCGTTCAGCCCAGATGTGGCTGCCGGTCGCAACGTCATTGAGCTGCGCGGTGATACGTACGCGGTCGCCGCCTTTGCGTACGCTGCCTTCAACCACATAGCCGACGCCGAGTTCTTCGGCGACTTGTTTCATGTGGACGGACTTGCCCTTGTACGTGAACGACGAGTTGCGCGCGATCACGAAAAACCAGCGAAGCTTGGACAGCGCAGTGATGATGTCCTCGCTGATACCGTCGGAAAAATAGTCTTGCTCAGGTTCGCCGCTCATGTTGACGAAGGGAAGCACAGCAATCGCCGGACGGTCGGGCAGTGGCAATGCGGGGCGCAAGGTCTCTTGGGTCTCGGACGGGCCCCTGGCGATGCCAACGGCGGACTCTGCCCCGTTTGATTCTATGCGCACGTCGCCGACAAAGCGGAGGCCCTTGCGGGCAATGGTGCGGATCAGCTTTTGCTTCTGACCGCTGTCGCCGATCGCCTTGCGTGCTGCATTGATGCGGCTCGTCAAGGTCGAATCCGAAACAACGCGGCCGCCCCAAACCGAATCGATGAGATCATTCTTGCTGACAACGCGATCGCGGTTCTGCACCAGGTAGATCAGCAGATCGAAGACCTGTGGCTCGACGGCAATCGGTTCGGCGCCGCGGCTAAGCTCGCGGCGGTCGTCGTCAAGCACATGATCGCCAAAGAGAAATTGCACGTTATGGGCCCCCGCCACACTGCAATACCAGTCTCAGGAAATAATCAAGCTTCTCTCAAGGACAAATCAAGCTCCGGGCAAAGTCTTTTGCGGACGGCAGCGGTACTCACAACTCAATCATGTTGGAAATAGGACCGGAGCTTTCAATGCCCACCGCAACATTAGCCGCAATCAAACCCACCGCGCAGCAAGCAACAGCCGCGTCTCCCGATCTCGTCGCGATAAAGGCCCGGCAGCAGGCTGCTTGGTCGTCGGGCAACTATGCCATCGTGGGCACCACCTTGCAGATTGTGGGCGAAGAGCTCTGCGAAGCGCTCGATCTTCGGGCCGGACGAAAAGTGCTGGATGTGGCCGCCGGCAACGGAATGGCAAGCCTGGCCGCTGCGCGGCGCTGGTGCGATGTGGTCTCGACAGATTATGTGGCGAATCTGCTGGAGAGCGGCCGCGCTCGCGCTTTGGCCGAAGGTCTGCCGATCGAATTCAGGGAAGCGGATGCCGAAAACCTGCCGTTTTCCGACGGCTCCTTCGATGCCGTCATATCCACATTCGGCGTGATGTTCACGCCCAATCAAGATAAAGCCGCTGCGGAGCTCCTGCGTGTCTGCAAATCCGGCGGTCAAATTGGTCTGACGAACTGGACGCCCGATGGGTTTATCGGACAACTCTTCAAGACACTCGGCAAATATTTGCCGCCGCCGGCGGCCGCAAAATCTCCGGCGCTTTGGGGGACGCGCGGACGCCTGACCGAGATGTTTGCGTCAGGCACGACCTGGATCAAGACCGAGCCGCGCATTTTCAATTTCCGCTACCGGTCATCGACGCACTTCCTGGAGGTGTTCAAGACCTTCTATGGCCCGGTGCTCAAAGCATTTGCCGCGCTCGACACGGCGCATCAGACGCGCCTGGAAAAGGATATCTACGACCTCATCGCGCGGATGAACAAAGCGGAAGACGGCACAATGGTTGTGCCAAGCGAATACCTGGAAGTTGTGATGATGAAGCGCTGAGCTGCCGCGACTTTACGCTCAAAAACACGCGCCAGAGCCAATTCATCGTATTCGAGAAGGAAAACCTCGATGGTTACCATTACCTATGGTCTCACGGGTGCCCCGGCCACGGACGGCCGGGCGCGCACTCGCCAGCGGCCCCGCTTGTTTGCCCGCTTCATGAAGGCGCTGCACGATTCGCGGCTCCGCCAAGCTCGCATCATCGTTGAGAGACATGCGCATCTGCTGCCATCGGACCATTTTTCAAAAATCGAACGTGAAAGACGGAACGCACGATTGATTCGGTGACAGCGGATTCCTGATTGAGGTAATCCACTGGAGGCCGCGTTGAAAACATCGCTTTTGGAAAATTCTAAGCACGGAGTTGCGGCTCTATCCAATGAGGGCGCCTCACCGATCCCTTGCCCGATCACCGGCTATCCGTGCGAGGGCGATCTTTCTTACCGTTGCCGAGGCTACGGTTGTGCCCGCAAAGGCGGCCTGTC
>JBATYN010000291.1:0-3288 GCA_049674125.1 Pseudolabrys sp.
GCCCTGCCGATTGTCCGCCTGAAGGGCGCTGTCCTGCGCTCGGCTTTTGCCCACCACCCGGCCCCTGGGCGCCACCGCCGGCACCGGGGCGATCAACGCCTCCACGATCACCAAGATTTGCCTGACCGCCGCTAGGTTTGAGGACCTGCTCGCCGCTGCGGCCACGGAAATCGGCTCTATCCTTGCTCCCGCTGCTAAGATTGCTGTTTCCAAACTTCTGCTGCACGTTGGCGCTGTTGTATTTGACGCCCTGACGGTGCTGCGGATTGTGCTGCCAATTGTTTCCGCCGGTGTTGATATTGACGGGCCGGTTGACGTTGATGTTGTTATTGCCCCAATTGACTCCGCCGCCCCAATAGTTTCCGCCCGAAGCCCAACGCCCGAGCGCGTAGCCGGCACCGAACGCAATGCCGCCTGCGATGACTCCGCCAGCGATATATCCGGGCGGAGGGAAATAATATGGCGGATATGACGGATAAGGCCATCCACCGTACGCGACAGCGGGATCGTAGTACGGCACGTAGACCGTATTGGGATCGGTCGGCTCGATAACAATGACCTCTTTGCCTTGCTCCTGTTTCTTCGTGACTTTCTGCTCGTTGGTCGATGTCAGCTTCTTGTTGCCATCTGCCTTCGTTCGTAAACGCTGAATTGCGTCCATCACGTCCGGCTGCTGGGCAAGGACCGCGTCGCCAAGTTTCTGTGTCCAATCAAGTTTTGTGCTCATCGTTGCAAGCACGTCCGGCGTAGCCAGCAAAGCCTTCACACTGTCGTCCCATGCCTGCTTGTCCACCGCGGTCTTTAGCTCGTCACCTTTAAGGTCCTTGTTTTCTTTTACCCAACGATCGGCGTGCACAATCTCCAGCGGGTAGGTCGATGCCATCAAAACCAGGGAAAGCAGGTTGTCCGGATACAGTGCAATACCGGCAACAAGGGCATCAAGCTCTTCCGATTTTAGCAATTGTTGACCGGATGCGGCAGCCGGTGGCGCCTGGTTCTGGGCCAGGGCAGTTAGTGGCATCACAACAAGGAGCGTCAACGCCAACGCCATAAGCCGGGGCAAAATCATTCGTGTCTCCAGCCATATTCAACGATGAGTCAGGTCTGCATTTCACACAATAATTCGCTGATATGTTTGATCTGGATCAATACGGTTTGCGGTCGGGGAACGGTCCCCGAGATTTTCCGGAACCGCTGCCATCAATAGCCGATATCGCGGTTGTCGGCACAAACGCGGGTACCTCACACCTCTAGGCTGATCTCGCAAACAAGACCGTCTGCACGCCAGTCGAAAAACGCTTTTCCGGATCGCTGCGCGATCATTCGTTCAATAATCCGCCCGCCAAATCCCTTGTGCGTCGGTTCTTGCACTTTCGGTCCGTTCGACTCCCTCCAACGCAGGCGCAACTGTCTGTCCGCCTCATGCGACCAGTTCAGTTCGACTTGGCCGCCGGGCACGGCCAAAGCACCGTACTTAGCGGCGTTGGTCGCCAACTCGTGCAGGGTTATAGCAATGACCTGAGCGACGTCGGGCTCTAACAACACTGGGGGACCGTCTATGCGCACGCTCCGCCGATCCTTATCGGAATAGGGAGCGAGCTCCTGCGTCACTATTGTCGATAGATCGGCACCAATCCAACGCGTCTGGACAAACAAAGAGTGGACGTTGGCAAGCGATTGAATGCGTCCTTCAATTGCCCGTTTTAGACCGTCGGGTGTTTCGGACTGAGATAGCTTCACAGTTGCTTGCACGGTCGCGAGCAAGTTCTTGCTTCGATGCTCTGCTTCCCGAGCCAACGTCGCGATTTGCTCTTGGCTTCGCTTCTGCTCGGTAATATCCCTCGCGATCTTCGATGCTCCAACAATCTGGCCTTCCGCATTTCTGACGGGAGAAACAGTCAACGAAACAACAATCAGGCTACCGTCTTTGCGTTGCCGAACAGTCTCGTAATGATCGATGCGCTCCCCGCGTCGTATACGCATTAGAATTTCACGCTCTTCGCCTTGCCGATCTGCCGGGATCACAATTGTAATGGGTTGGCCAATCGCTTCTTTGGAAGTGTAGCCAAATATCCGCTCAGCTCCTCTGTTCCAGTTTGCGATGATTCCGTCGAGGTTCTTGCTTACGATCGCATCGTCACTCGACTCGACGATAGACGCCAGCGAACGCAGCCGTTGCTCGACGGATTTCCTTTCAACAAGATTGCGCGTCACAGTTCCATACGCGGTGACTGTGCCTGTTGAATCACGAACCGGAAAGATGTTGTACAGAACCGGTATGCGTTGTCCGGTCTGAAAATTTCGAAATGTTAGTTCACCCTCCCAAAAGCCGGTATTGCGAACGGCGGGTAAAACCTCGTCCAGAATTCTGCGGTGTTCGTCTGTCGGGAAATAATCAATGACCTGGGTTGAACGTACCGCTTTCAAGTCTTGCAGTCCGACCAGCTCACGGCCAGCTTCGTTGACGAATATTGCATTGCCCTCGAGATCGGCTATGCCAATAAATTCGTGGGATGCGGTCACGAGTGACGCAAGCATACGCAGGAGACTGTCTTCGGCATCAAATTGGCCGAGTTCTCGAGCGATCGCCGAAAATTCGTCTGACACACCAACGCTCCGAAACAACCGTATCCTAAAACGAACATTAGCGCGTTGAGGCCAGCCGTGACCATGGGCAGAGGACGGCACCGCGCGGACAACGCGGCATTTTGCCGTTGTGCCGACAAAGTAGCCGTTGCTCGGGCACTACTGGCAAGAAAGCCGTTCCCTTGAGAGGACGAAATCGTGGGGTGCGTCGCGAGCCTGTTTAAGGCCGAAGCATTAGTGCAAACGGGCTGCCGCCCGTTGCATCTCCGACGAGGCAGAAGGCTGCAATCAAGATTCCGCGAGGCGCGTGCACGCCGAATCCCGGAACCGATGTTGTCGACGACGTCGAAGTACTCCGGGACAAACAAAGTAGCCCACGTGAGCAAAATAACGACAGTCAGATAAACCCCGCGGAAAGCCGCTGCGAATTTCCGATCGGCATCATGATACCAACCATGAAGAGATAATGCGCCGTCACACAATACCAACTGCTGGAATTGTCGTTATTTTGATCCACATCAACCGCCAGCAAAAACATTCGGCATAGGTTAGATCGCTTCCAAGGTCGCTACGAAAGACCGTAAGTGATGATAGGTGAGGTTTGAAGATGACTGAAAAAATCAAATCAGAACCGATTTCGCGTCGAGCGGCGTTTTCCGTTCTGGGACTAGCTGCTGCATATGGCCTCGCAGTGCCAGCCAC
>JBATYN010000292.1:0-17711 GCA_049674125.1 Pseudolabrys sp.
CTGTTGGACCAGACTGCTGGGCCGACGGATGCAATGCTGATGAGCACCACCAAGATCAAGCCGGCTTCCAAAATTTCCGAATTCGCTTCCCCGCGCGTCATGCAACGGAACCGGTCTGCGATGTGTATGGCGCAGATACACGCGACCGCCAGTTTCAGGGCCCCGAAGAACGCTGCAAGCTTGATCAGCCCGATCGGCCCGAGTCCGAAAATGCGACCAATCGCGAAGATGAATTGCGAACGCCAAACGTCTTCCAGGCCGTAACTCGGCGAAGTAAGGACGCGCAATCCGTCGTAACCCCAGAACAGGGTGAAATAGAGCGCAATCGCAAGAATGACAGCCATTGTGGCTACAGAAATTTTTTGCACGGATCCCTCCTGACGCGAGGCTCCATGCGTAGGCGCTTCAAATTCGATTTTCAAAAGAAACCGAAACTTTACCTTACCCGTTAGCTTTCCGGGCTCGGCCCATTAACCAAGCAAGGCGGAAAGTTCCAACTGCCGCAAGACAGAAACCGGGTGGGCCTTGCGAAGGCGAGCTCCTAAATCGAGGGGTGTCTAGCGGCGCGAAGTCACTCGATACAATCAAAGTGAGTGATCGATCAGATGAAAAACATTCGCTTCAACAATCAATTTCAACCGGGCAATGGAGGAATCCGTACGTATTTCGGATGGGCCAAGGGGATAACGAAATTGGGCATCAGCGAAGGGAAGTATTGTCATGACCTTGGTCTCGACCTGGCTTAACGGCACCACAGACCGAGTGCGTCCTCGCTTGATTCTGGTCGCGACCTCGCTCGGTGTGCTATTCGCGCAAATCGACACGTCTGTCGTCAATCTCGCCGTGAAAAGCATCGCCGCCAATTTGCATGCGGGCGTGAGTGAGATGCAATGGGTCGTCGACTCCTACAATCTTGTTTATGCGAGCTTGTTGCTGACCGGAGGGACGCTCGGCGATCTCTATGGACGTCGGCGCATTTTCGTATTTGGCATTATTCTCTTTATCTTGGGCACACTGATCTGCGCTCTCGCACCCAATGCGGAAATCCTAATCTTCGGGCGCATTGTTAGTGGTCTGGGCGCAGCCTTCGAGGTGCCGATGTCGCTGGTATTGCTCACGCTCGCTTATCCCGAACGTAGAGAGCGCGCGCACGCACTTGGGATTTGGGCAAGTTGTAATGCGCTTGCCTTTATCATTGGACCCATACTTGGCGGCTGGCTGGTCGAAACGATCGGCTGGCGCAGCATCTTTTACTTGATCCTGCCGATTTGCGCGGCCGCGATTGTCCTCTCCTACATCGCGATCCAGGAAAGCTCGGAGCCGAAAGGCCGCCGCCTCGATCTGCCTGGCCAAGGACTTGCCATTGCCGGATTAGGCGCCTTCGCCTTTGCGGCTATCGAGGGATCGCACTGGGGTTGGACATCGCCGATGATCCTGGCGATCGCGGGCACCGCGGTCGTAGCGATCGCATTGTTTGTCTGGGTCGAAACACGCACGCCCGGACCTCTATTACCGCTCGAATTTCTGCGGCGACCGGCGTTCTCGGCATCGCTCGCGGTTGCAGGGCTGATGACCTTCGGCATGTACGCCTTGCTGTTCGTCATGCCGCTCTATTTCCAGACGATGCGCGGCGCCAGCCCACTAATCGCGGGCCTTGAACTGTTGCCAATGCCAGTGAGCTTTTTTGTCGTCTCACAAAATGTTGGCCGTCTCAACAATCGGTTAGGGCCCCGTATTGTGATGACCGCCGGAATGACGTGCATGGGTGTTGGCGCGCTTTCGTTGGCTCTCATAGGCGAAGCGACAAACCTGTTGCCTATCGAGCTTGCGTTAGCGGTCGTGGGCGTCGGGCTCGGATTGAACACTGCCCCGGTCAATGGCGTTGCTATTGCCGCATTACCGCCCGAACGTTCGGGGACCGCATCGGGTATCCTGAACACTTCGCGTATGGTAGGCGCCACACTCGGCGTCGCAATCCTCGGGGCTATGTTTGCAGCTCACGCGGGCCAGGATGCAACCGCTGGAGTTGGGTTCGTGACCGGTCTACGCGCGGCACTGATTGGTGGCGGCGTGGCAGAATTAATCGGCGCCGCGATTTCATTCGCTTTCATCCGGCGCAATTCACTGCACGCCGAGTCGTGAATGTCACTAGCCTCCACGCCCCTCGCGAAACGCTTGCGGGGTCGTGCCAGTCTGCTTGCGGAAAAAACGGGTAAAGTGCGACGGATCTGAAAAGGCAAGGTCGTAGGCGATTTCATGAATCGCCTGGTTCGTGAAGACAAGTTGGCGCTTGGCTTCGGTCAGGACGCGCTGACGGATCAGATGGCCAGCGGTTACTCCGGCCGCTCGTTTCACGTGGTCGTTGAGCCGATCCGGTGTCATGGCCAACTTCTCAGCATAGAAACTTATCAGCCGCTCCTTGCGGAAATGTTCATCTACCAACCGCCGCAATTCGTCGACACGCGCATCTGTACGCGATAACGTCACGGTGCCGCTGCGGGCGCGACTCGCTGCCAGCCGCACAACCTCGATTGCGATGAGCGCCAGCAACCCGCGCATAGCCAGGCGATGACCCTCTCGCGCAAGTGAATCCTCTTCGTACAAATCCGCGCACAGAGCAGACAAACGCTTTGTCTCTATCGCGCGTGCCAGCGGCAACAGCGGCTCGGCCGCTACCGATTTGAGGCGCGCCAACGCTTCGCCCGACTGGTCGCCGAGCGCATCAGCAACATCTTCGGTGAAGCTGACGACCCAACCATCGGTGACTTGCGGCGTAAACCGGAAGCCGTGCGCGATGGTCGCGGGCACGAGAATGACTGCTGGAGCTGCGAATTGGGCGGTTGCCGCTTCAAAACTCATCTCGCCGCCGCCTTTCTCAATCAGTAACACCTGAAAAAGATTGCGATGACGGTGGGCCCTAATCGTCCAATCATGGATTGAAGAGCGTGAGGCGATCGTCTCAATATGGATGAAGTCAAACGCGGAGTCGTCCGGCGGATCGCCGTACAAATGAAACAGAGGCAACGCCGACACAGTGCCCATAGGCCAAGCATATGTGAGGTGGCCTGCAAAGGCCATCGTAGACCTTGCGCGCAAATGAAAACCCCGCCTTGCGGCGGGGCTTTCCTCACTTCATTTGAGCTTAGCGGTTCTGCTGTCCGCCGCCCTGCTGGCCACCTTGTTGGCCGCCTTGCTGCTGTTGGCCGGGCTTCTGTTGTCCGCCGCCCTGCTGGCCACCCTGCTGCTGACCGCCTTGCTGTTGCTGGCCAGGCTTCTGGTTTGGATTTTGATTCATTGCACTTTCCTCTCCAATATTGGTGAGAAGCGCCAGAAAAGCGCTGGCGCTCCATGGCAAGAGACAATGCGTGGCAATCGCATTCGTTCCCGCTCAAATCCTCGGTCTAGTTTAAAGAAATGTGTTTGGAACCTCGCATTCCACGACGAGTTCCTTGCCCGCAATGCGTATGCCCTGTTAAGCCTTTGATGTTGGGAAGGCGCAGGGGACGGGAATGGAAGTCTTCCTCCAGCAATTCATTAACGGCATTACGCTCGGCTCGATCTACGGCCTGATCGCCATCGGTTACACGATGGTGTTCGGCATCATCGGAATGGTGAATTTCGCCCACGGCGACGTGTTCATGGTGTCCGTATTCATTGCCCTAATCGCTTTTCTTCTCCTCGTGAACTTTCTCGGGATTTCATCGATCGCTCTGGCGTTGTTCCTGGTACTGATCGTAGCGATGTTGTTCACCTCGCTGGTCAACTGGACCATTGAGCGGCTCGCCTACAGGCCATTACGCGGCTCCTTCCGTCTCGCGCCGTTGATCTCGGCAATTGGCATGTCAATTTTCCTCTCGAACTTCGTGCAGGTAACGCAAGGACCGCGCAACAAGTCGATCCCGCCAATGGTGCAGGGTGACTTTGTCCTGTTTACCCAAAACGACTACGCGGTGACGCTCTCGCTTAAGCAGCTCATCATCTGGGGTGTCACGGCTCTATTGCTTGCGTGCTTTTGGTATTTGGTCGCCAAGACGCCTCTGGGCCGCGCCCAACGTGCTTGCGAGCAAGACCAGAAGATGGCGGCGCTGGTCGGCATCGACGTCAACCGCACGGTCTCGATGACATTTGTGATCGCCGCCGCACTCGCCGCCGTCGCTGGCACAATGTACCTTATGTACTACGGTGTCGTGAGTTTCTCCGACGGTTTCGTGCCGGGCGTGAAAGCGTTCACCGCCGCGGTGCTGGGCGGGATCGGATCCCTGCCCGGTGCGGTTATCGGCGGCCTGTTGATCGGGCTGATCGAAACGATGTGGTCGGCATATTTTTCCATCGACTACAAGGACGTTGCTGCTTTTTCCGTACTGGCGATCACGTTGATTTTCTTGCCGCAGGGGCTGTTTGGTCGGCCCGATGTCGAAAAGGTCTGACATGGACGATGGCGCGCAAGGCGGGCGCGTCGATATCACTCGCGCTCTACGGGATGCGGGTGTTACCGCCTTGATCGCATTCGGCCTGTTCCTGCCGCTCATCGGATTCCAGACGGTTACGAATGTCCGTAATGATCTGATCCTGATCACCCGTTGGCCTTTGCTGGTTGCCACGGTCGCCATCGTCGGGTTTGGCCGTCTCGCCTATTCAATCGCGATTGAGCCAAGGCTCAGACAGCGCACATTTCAACGCACGCAAACACCGGCGTGGCGCACGCGGTTGCGCAAATGGTTCGCACCGTTTGCGGTCGGATTCGTCATCGCCTATCCGATAATCGTTGTACTCGGCGTGGGATTCGGGGGCGCGGTGAAGTGGATCGATAACTTCGGGATCCAGATTCTAATTTACGTGATGTTGGGTTGGGGCCTCAATATCGTCGTCGGCCTCGCGGGGCTTCTCGACCTCGGTTACGTCGCATTTTACGCGGTGGGTGCCTATTCATACGCGCTGCTCGCCAAAACTTTCGGCCTGTCATTCTGGATCCTGCTCCCGATGGCCGGAATCCTCGCTTCGTTCTGGGGAATATTGCTCGGCTTCCCGGTGCTGCGGCTGCGCGGCGATTACCTTGCTATCGTCACGCTCGCCTTCGGCGAAATCATCCGCATTGTTTTGATCAATTGGGTGGACCTGACCAATGGTTATGCGGGCATCAGCGGCATCCCGCGACCTACTTTCTTCGGAATTCCATTCAATGCTGACGATGATGGTTTCGCCGCCCGATTTGGTCTGGAATTTTCGCCAATTTATCGCACCATCTTTATGTATTACCTCATTCTTGCGCTCGCATTCCTCACTGCTTTCGTAACAATGCGTCTGCGGCGTCTGCCGGTCGGCCGCGCGTGGGAAGCGCTACGCGAAGACGAAATCGCATGCCGTTCGCTCGGCATTAACACCACCAACACCAAGCTCACCGCTTTCGCGACGGGCGCGATGTTCGCAGGGTTCGCCGGTTCGTTTTTCGCGGCACGGCAAGGCTTCATTTCACCTGACTCGTTCACATTCCTGGAGTCCGCGACAATTCTCTCAATTGTCGTACTCGGCGGCATGGGAAGCCAAATCGGTGTTGCTATCGCAGCGATTGCAATGATCGGCGGCACCGAGATCATGCGAGAACTCGACTTTCTCAAATTGATTTTTGGCGCCACGTTCGATCCGACCCAATACCGCATGCTCCTGTTCGGCCTTGCGATGGTGCTGATCATGATCTGGCGTCCGCGCGGGCTGATCACAACGCGCGAGCCTTCGATAGCCCTGAAGGAGCGCAAGACCATCGCCGCCGACCTGATCAAAGAAGGTCACGGCTAATGACATCCGGCAACGACACGGTGCTGCGGGTCGAGCATTTGACCATGCGCTTCGGTGGGCTGGTCGCAGTGGACGATTTGTCATTCACCGCAAAGGAAAGCGACATCACTGCGCTGATTGGGCCGAACGGCGCCGGCAAGACGACCGTATTTAACTGCATCACCGGCTTTTACAAGCCAAGCGAGGGCAGAATCGCACTCCGCCATGGGGCTATTGCGGCTTGGGATTGGCTCGAAGCACTCACCGATAGCGGTAAACGTAGTCTCGTGCGCCCGGAGGGCGAACTCCATCTTCTTGAACGGATGCCTGACTACCTGGTGACACAACAGGCGCGTATCGCCCGAACATTCCAGAACATTCGTCTCTTCCCGGGGATGACCGTGCTGGAAAACCTTATGGTCGCCCAACATAACCGGTTGATGCTGGCTTCCGGCTATTCGCTTCTTGGCATCCTTGGTTTTCCATCGTTTGCCGCGGCCGAGCGCGCGGCCATCGAACAAGCGCGCACTTGGCTCGACCGGGTTGGCCTCACCGTTCGCGCCGACGATGCCGCCGGCGAACTGCCCTATGGCGCGCAGCGACGTCTCGAGATCGCCCGCGCGATGTGCACCGATCCGGTCCTGCTTTGTCTTGACGAGCCGGCAGCCGGACTAAATGCGCGGGAGAGCGCCGAGCTCAATGAACTCTTGCGCGCTATCCGCGATAACTACGGCATTTCGATCCTGCTGATCGAGCACGACATGTCGGTGGTAATGAATATTTCCGACCATATCGTCGTGCTCGACTATGGCGTCAAAATAGCCGACGGCTCGCCGACTGCAATCCGTGACGATCCAAAGGTGATAGCGGCCTATCTCGGCGTCGCCGACAAGGATGTCGCACAAATTGAGGCGGAGGTCGGACTATGACCGCGCCGCTGCTCTCGGTACGAGGCGTCAAGACATTCTACGGCCGTGTGATGGCACTCAAAGGCGTCGATCTCAATGTCAACGAGGGAGAGATTGTCACGTTGATCGGCGCGAACGGTGCCGGAAAATCGACGCTGATGATGACCGTCTGTGGCAATCCGCAAGCGCGTGAGGGCACGATCGAATTTGCCGGCCGTGACATCACGAAATTACCGACGCATGAAATCGCGCGGCTTAGACTCGCTCAGGCACCCGAAGGCCGCCGCATTTTCTCGCGCATGACCGTTCTCGAAAATTTGCAGATGGGCGCAACTACAGCGGAGCCTTCTGACTTCGACGGCGACCTCGAACGTGTGCTTACGATGTTCCCGCGACTAAAACAGCGCATCGGTCAGCGTGGCGGCACGCTCTCAGGCGGCGAACAGCAAATGCTGGCAATCGCCCGCGCTCTCATGGCACGGCCCCGGCTGTTGCTGCTAGATGAGCCGTCGCTTGGCCTCGCGCCGATGATCGTCCGTCAGATTTTCGATGCCATCAAAGCGCTCAATATGGAAAGCGGTCTTTCGGTATTTCTTGTCGAGCAAAACGCCTATCACGCACTGAAGCTTGCGCATCGTGGCTATGTGATGGTCAATGGATTAATTACACTGACCGGCACTGGAGGCGAATTGCTCGAACGATCCGAAATCAAGTCGGCCTATCTCGAGGGAGGTCGGCATTGAACCAGGTATCTACCGCCTTCTCGATCCCGGAATTTCTCTACGAGGAACGCTCACTGGGCGTGTTCCTCCTGGTCACGATGATCCTGGGTGGTGGCGCGGCGCTGCTTGCAGGCCGGGCGGTTGCAACGACCTGGCGACCCCAGTGGCAAGTGGTCGCATATGGCTTCATTTTGGGCGGCGCCGTTCGCTTTATTCATTTCAGTCTGTTTGGCGGCACATTGTTGTCGCCGCACTATTATTTGACCGATAGCGCTTTCTGCATAGCTATCGGATTTCTCGGTTTCAGGACGGCGCGCCGCTCACAGATGGTCTCACAATATCGCTGGCTCAATGAAGCCGCCGGCGCGATGCGCTGGCGCCGCAAATTGCCCTGACGTAGTATTCAGACAAATCAGCTGTGCCACCTGCAGTCGGAGGGGAACGGGTATGAACAGACTCATTACGCTTGGCCTCGCGTTGAGCATCACCGCCGCCACTGCGGCAACGGTCACGGCCCAAGTCAAACTCGCGGTCGGCGGCCCGATCACCGGTCCGAGCGCCGCGACCGGTGCGCAGATGAAGAACGGTGTCGACCAGGCCGCCGCCGATATCAACGCGGCCGGGGGCATTCTCGGACAAAAGGTCGTCGTCTCGTATGGCGACGATGTTTCCGACCCCAAACAAGGAGTGTCGGTCGCCAACAAATTTTCCGCTGACGGCGTGAAGTTTGTCATCGGTCACTATAATTCGGGTGTCACCATCCCATCATCCGAGGTCTACCAAGAAAACGGCATCCTTCAGATCACGCCGGCGTCGACCAACCCGACGGTCACCGAACGCAAGATGTGGAACATCTTCCGGGTCTGCGGTCGCTATGACCAGCAAGCACAGGTCGCTGGCGAATACATTGAGAAACATTTCAAAGGCAAAAAAATCGCCATCGTTCACGACAAGACTACCTACGGCAAAGGCCTTGCCGACGAGACGAGAAAAACAATGGGCAAGGCCGGGATGAAGGACGTGCTTTATGAAGGTGTGAACACAGGCGAGAAAGACTATTCGGCACTGGTGTCGAAGATCAAACAATCAGGTGCTGAGCTGATTTATTGGGGCGGCCTCTACACGGAAGGCGGCTTGATTGTGCGTCAGATGCGCGATCAAGGCGTGAAGGCTCCGCTCATGGGCGGTGACGGCATCACGTCCGACGAATTTGCATCCATCGGAGGCCCGGGAGTCGAAGGCACACTGATGACCTACGGTCCGGATCCACGCAACAAACCAGATGCCAAGAAAGTGGTGGAGGAATTCCGCGCCAAAAAATTCGAGCCCGAAGCCTACACGCTCTACAGCTACGCCGGCGCGCAGGTTATCAAGCAAGCAGCCGAAGCGGCGAAATCTCTCGACCCCAAGAAAGTCGCGGAGAAAATGCATTCCGGCATGCAATTTAAAACCGTGCTAGGCGATATCGCTTTCGACAAGAAAGGTGACATCACCAAACTCGACTACGTGATGTACATCTGGAAAAAAGATCCGAGCGGAAAAATCAACTACGTTGAATGCCCGAATTCGGATTGCAGCAACATGAAATAGACAATCTCGCACTACCATTTGAAAATCCGCCGCCCGGCGGGTTTTCTTTTTGTCAGCCGATTTTTCCAAGCACCGGGAAAGTCTCGAGCAACCAAATGCTAAACTGATTGACGCTACCGGTCAGGAACGCGACCCCCGTCAATACGAGTAACGCGCCCATCGCCTGCTCTACCCGGTGCAAATAGTTGCGGAAGCGCGAGAGAAATGCCGCGAATGGCTCGATCGCAAAGGCCGCGACGACGAATGGAATCCCGAGGCCAAGCGAGTACACAGCAAGCAGGCTTGCGCCTCTCGCCACGGTCTGTTCCGACGCCGCCACCGCCAGAATGGCGGCGAGGATTGGCCCAATGCATGGTGTCCAACCGAATGCGAATGCAAGCCCCATCAGATATGCGCCCCATAGGCCGACCGGCTTGGCAACTTCCAGTCGTTTCTGGCGATGCAGGAGCGCGATGGGTGTAACGCCAAGAAAATGCAGGCCCATAATAACAATGACGATGCCGGCAATGATGGCGAGAGGACCTGAATAAGCCTGGATCAACGCCCCGATGACGCTCGCACTGGCGCCAAGCGCCACGAACACCGTGGAAAAACCAAACACAAATAGTAAGGCTGCGGATACAGTTTCCCGCTTGACCTGCGGCTTCGGCTCGCTGTCTGCGAAACGTTCTAGCGAAGTGCCCGCCAGGTACACAAGATACGGCGGCACGAGCGGAAGCACGCAAGGAGAAAGGAAACTGACCAGGCCCGCAACCACGGCAGCCAGGAAGGTGACTTCGCCATTCATGGGGCCTCTCATGCGACGCGACGGGTTTGCTTGCAAGCACCGCGTGACAGTTTCGCCGGAACGTGATGGGAAGTGATAGGCTATCTACCGGGAGAGAATATGGCGCGTAATTTGATCACTGATATTGCAGGCGTGCGGGTCGGACACGCAGGTGATGCCAAGCTCGGGTCCGGGGCCACTGCCATCATTTTCGACACCCCGGTGGTCGCGAGCATCGATGTGCGAGGCGGCGGCCCCGGGACCCGTGAAACTGCCCTGCTCGACCCGGCGCAGACCGTGGAAGGAATCGACGCCATCGTCCTTTCCGGCGGATCAGCCTTTGGTCTCGACGCCGCGTCAGGCGTGCAAGCTTGGCTGCGCGAACAAGGCCGCGGCTTTCAGGTGCGTGAGGCGCGCGTGCCGATCGTGCCAGGCGCTATCCTATTCGACTTGCTTTCGGGCGGTGACAAAAATTGGGGCCGTTACCCGCCCTATCGCGAGCTCGGCTACGAAGCGGCGCGAGAGGCGAGCACCGATTTTGCGCTCGGCAGCGCCGGTGCGGGTCTTGGCGCCACAACTGTCAACCTCAAGGGCGGCATAGGCTCGGCCAGTGCACAGACGAGTGGCGGGTACACCGTCGGCGCGCTTGCAGTCGCCAACGCAGCTGGCAGCACGACTGTCGGCAATACTCCACATTTCTGGGCATCTCCGTTTGAAGAAGGAAAAGAATTCGGCGGGCGTGGCTGGCCTATTCCCTTTCCCGCAGACGCTCTCGCATATCGCAGCAAAGGCGTGCCGGGTCAGAACACGACCCTCGCGGTGGTCGCAACCGACGCCGAGCTTACGAAATCACAGGCAAAACGGCTTGCAGTGATGGCCCAGACTGGACTTGCACGCGCGATCTACCCTGTGCACACGCCACTCGATGGTGATCTCGTTTTTGCGGCAGCCATGGGACAAAAGCCATTGCCGGATCCGGTATTTTCGCTCAGCGAGCTCGGTATGGTCGCCGCGAATGTGCTCGCCCGGGCCATTGCACGCGGAGTCTATGCGGCAACCGCTCTTCAGTTCCCGGGGGCGCTGCCGAGCTGGCGCGATCGTTTCGGTTGAAACTGGCGAACCGCCTGGGCGTTTGTGCGTTATCATGTATGCCATCGACCGTCATCGCCAACATCGAATATGACGACCAGCGAGAACGGCTTACCGTCACCTTTGTGACGGGCCGCATCTATGAGTATGTCGACGTTCCAATCGAAGTCGCAGCATCGTTTCAGTCGGCAGCCTCTAAGGGCACGTTCTTCAACAGCTATATCCGCGATCGGTATGATTTTCGGGAGATGACGCTGGCGCATTAGCCAAACCGTTCGGCGCGATAAGGCGCCGGATCGCAGAATGGCTTTTCGGCGACCATCAGTTCCGCAATCATGCGGCCGGTCGCGGGGCCGAGTGTGAGACCCCAGTGGGCGTGACCGATTGCAAGCCACAACCCGGCGTGCCCGGGCGCACGGCCTATCACCGGCCGCGAATCCGGAAAGCACGGGCGGCTGCCAAGCCATGTCTTGTCGTCGGCCCGCGCGCCTAACGGAAATAGTTCTCGTGCACGTGGCAAGATGCGGTCGAACTGCGCGGGGGACGGCGCTGCGTCGCGCGCGGCAAATTCGACGCCGGTTGTCATGCGGATGCCTTGCTCCATCGGCGTGATCAGATAGCCGACCTCAGCATCGAGGACCGGCCGCGAGAGCCCCGCATTCCCTCCTGCCCGAAAATGCCGGTGATAGCCGCGCTTCACCGCGAGTGGCAGCTTTATGCCGAGCGTGTTGAGCAAATCTGGGGCCCAAGGCCCCAGCGCAACCACGCATTCAGCAGAATCGAGTGATCCTTCATTTGTCTCAACTCGCCAGCGGTTCCCCACGCGATGCAATGAGCGTGCATCGCCGGACACTGTAACGCCGCCGAGCGCACCGAAGCGTTTTGCATAGGCGCGCGTTACGCCGAGCGGATTGCTGACGCTTGCCACTTGCGGCCAGAATACGGCGTGAGCAAATACCGGCTTGAGCGAGGGCTCGATCGCCAGCGCGCCTGCTGTGTCGAGCGATTGAAGCGGCAAGCCGAATTTGGCCGCGAGATCAAATTCGGGTGCGAGAGCGCCGAAGCTCTTTTCGCCACGGTAGACTTTGAGCCAGCCGGTCTTTCGCAGGAATTTGGTCGCGTCCGCTTCACCCATCAATGCTTCATGCTCTGCAACCGCACGCGAAAACAACGGCCGGATCAGCCGCGCGGTCTCCGCCAGTCGGTCGGGACGCGATGCAGCCCGGAACGCAAGTAACCACGGCATGACCGAAGGCAGGAATGGCAGGTGATAGTTCGCTTCGCCCGCGCGTTTGAGTGCGATCCGCGCGAGTGCGCCCGGATTTGAAGGAAATGCAGGTGGAAATACGGTGTTGCCTTCAATGATGCCGGCATTGCCATAGGAGGTCTGCTCGCCGACACCCGCGCGATCAACGAGCGCCACGCTCATTCCGCGCTTGGCGAGGTGCACTGCCACAGATGTGCCGACGATCCCGGCACCGAGAACTATTACGTCGATACGCGCCACGTCCGATCTCCTGTCAATTTGGTCCTTATATATGGATTGTGGGCGACAAGAGCGCTATCAAAGCTGCGTCTGCCCGCGGCCGGAGTTTTCCTGCAATGAAACTGCTTGGTGCCTTCGCGGCCGCGCTTACTTTTTTTGGCCGCCACGGTACCCTCGTAGCAGCGGCGTCGATTTTTGTCGGCCTCGCAGTTCCCGGCCTTGCGGCGATCTGGAAGCCTTATCTCGGCGAAGCGATCGTGCTCATGCTGACGCTCGCGTTCCTTCGAGTCGACCCTAAAGACTTACATCTTCATCTCAAGCAGCCCGGAGTCGTCGCCGCAGCAACCGTGTGGGCGATGCTTATCATGCCAGGCGTACTTGGGATCGTGTTCCTCGCCTTCGGGCTCGACCAACGCATGCCGGGGCTCTATTTCATGCTGGTGCTGCAGATGTCGGCACCCGGCCTGATGTCGTCGCCGGCGCTTGCGGCACTGCTCGGGCTCGACGTCGCACTCACGCTCGCGACCCTCATCGTCTCGACCGCGATCACCCCGCTAACCGCGAGCCTGTTCACCCACATCTTTCTGGGGACTGCCCTCGCGTCCCCGCTTGGCTTTGGTATCAAACTGTTCTTGATCATCGCCGGCTGCGCCCTCGCGGCAGCGATCATCCGGCGAATAACCGGGCAGGCTTTCATTACAGCCCAGCGTGTGAGCATCGATGGCTTGAGTGTGCTCGCGATGTCCACATTCGCGGTCGCTGCCATGGACGGCGTTACCGACCATTTTCGTGCCGATCCGTTGCTGGTGATCGAGCTCACTGCACTCGCATTTGCGCTGACGCTGGGGATGCTCATCTTGACGGGGCTTGTTTTCTTGCGCGTCGGACGCGCTCGTGCGTTCGCGATTGGCTTGATCGCCGGCAACCGCAATATTGGTCTCATGCTGGCGGCCACGGGCTTTGTGGTCCCTGACGTCGCCTGGCTCTATTTCGCGTTAGCCCAATTTCCTATTTATTTATTGCCACACCTGCTGAAGCCGCTGGCGAGGCGGCTCTAGCAGAGAGTAGAAGCTTAAGCAATTGTCGAGAGTGCGGACGCGGCTTGCGTCACCAATTGCGACTGCATTCGAATAAGTTCTTCGATCAGATTGTTGTTGTTGCCCGGCCCGGACGATCCGTTATTCGCCGTTCCGTCACTCGATGTGCCATTGTTCGACGAACCGCTATTTTGAGTTGCTGCCGGTGTGGTCATGCTGACCGAGGTGCCGTCGGCGTACGAAATGGTCGTGGTCGTCGATCCATCAGAATTTGTGGCAGTTTGCGTGGTGGCGCCGCTGATGTCGGTCGAATTCAGCAGAGCTGACAGCCCATCCTGTTGCGAGCCCCCACTCTGTGAGGCGTCACTACTTTCGGCATGGTGGTGGTGATGGTGGCCCCGCCCTTTGGCGATCTCGCTCGGGCTTACATTCCCGTCATTATTTGCATCCAGCTTGCCAAACAGGGCATCCGCACTCTGCGTATCGACACCAACGGCGCCGAGTGCTTGTTCAAACTCGGTCTTGCTGATTTGGCCATCACCATCGGTGTCGAGCCGTGAGAATAAGTCCGAGGGAGATTGCCCCACCACGGCGCTGGCCGACTGACCTTGCAACGAGATGAGAGCCGCCAAAGTGCCAGTTTCGAAAGTTGGCGCGGAGCCAGATCCGATCGGCGATGTGCCCGCTTGCGGTTGGCTGGCTCCTTCTGCTCCGGTGAGCGTCTGACCCAACGCCAGAAGCGGGTCGGTACTTGGCGCCCCAACGCCACCGGAGCCGGATTGCAACAATTGTTGGAGGTAGGCCAGCGCATTGTTGGATGCGCTTACTGACATGGACATGACACGATACTCCTCAACACGCCGCTCACTGCGGCGGTCGTCGCACCCGAATGGGGAAACGCAAGAGCCGCGCCAAGGGCCGGTCATCCGCAAAAACCCGCGCCAGGCTTACGGTTGTCCACAGTTTCTCGTGTGCGGATTTGATTTGCGTAGCCCCATCCACGGCAAATTTTGCCGATACGATTGAAGTAAATTGCCGCCTGCAGGATTACGCCCTACGCGTTGCCCCCCGGCGCACGCCGTGTTACCCGAACGGCGTCTGGAGGCCAGGAATGCCCCGCCCGCTCGTCGTCGCGCCTTCAATTCTTTCGGCTGATTTCGCCAAGCTGGGCGATGAAATCCGTGCGATTGAGACCGCTGGGGCCGACTGGATTCACGTCGACGTCATGGATGGCCACTTCGTTCCGAATATCTCGATCGGTCCTGCGGTGGTGCAAGCCATCCGGCCGCTTACCAAAAGGACGCTCGACGTCCATCTTATGATCGCACCATGCGATCCGTATCTTGAAGCTTTCGCCAAAGCCGGCTCCGACATTATTACCGTACATGTCGAAGCAGGTCCGCATGTGCATCGCTCGTTGCAGGCGATCCGTGCGCTCGGCAAGAAGGCCGGCGTAACCATGAATCCGGCCACGCCGGTATCGAGCATTGAGCATGTCATCGACATGGTCGATCTCATTCTCATCATGTCGGTCAATCCCGGTTTTGGCGGGCAGGCTTTCATTCCGGCTGCGCTCGACAAATTGCGCGAGGTACGCACACTGGTCGGCGCCCGGCCGATCGATATCGAGGTGGATGGCGGCGTGACATTAGAAAATACCGCGCGAGTTGTTCAGGCCGGGGCCAACGTGCTGGTCGCGGGCTCGGCGGTATTTAAGGGCGGCAACTACAAAGCCAATATTGCCGCGATCCGGAATGCGGCGGCGACCGCGCGCGGGGAAGCGGCGTGACAATCGCGCGCTATTCCCGCCCCGAAATGACCGCCGTCTGGTCGCCAGAGACAAAATTTCGAATCTGGTTCGAGATCGAGGCGCACGCGGCTGACGCAATGGCTCAACTCGGGACTATCCCGAAAGAAGCCGCCAAAACAATTTGGGAAAAAGGCAAAAACGCCAAGTTCGATGTCGCCCGCATCGATGAAATTGAGACCGAGGTCAAACACGACGTCATCGCCTTCCTGACGCATGTTTCAGAAATCGTCGGGCCGGAAGCGCGTTTCATGCACTCCGGCATGACATCCTCGGACGTACTTGACACGTGTTTCAATGTGCAACTCGTGCGGGCCGCAGATATCCTGATTGCCGATATCGAAACGCTTCTGGCTGCGCTCAAACGCCGGGCGTTTGAATTCAAATTGACGCCGACCGTTGGCCGCTCGCACGGCATCCATGCTGAACCCACCACGTTCGGCCTCAAGCTCGCTTATGCCTATGCAGAATTCGCCCGTGCGAAGGAGCGGCTTGTCGCTGCACGCAAGGAAGTCGCCACTTGCGCTATTTCCGGCGCGGTGGGCACGTTTGCGCAGATCGATCCGCGCGTGGAAGCACACGTCGCTAAAGCGATGGGGTTGGCCGTAGAACCGATTTCGACGCAGATCATCCCACGCGACCGCCATGCCATGTATTTTGCGACTCTCGGCGTTGTGGCCTCGTCGATCGAGCGGCTGGCCACCGAGATTCGTCACTTGCAGCGCACCGAAGTGCTGGAGGCGGAGGAGTTTTTCTCCGAAAAGCAAAAAGGCTCTTCAGCGATGCCGCACAAGCGCAACCCGGTGCTGTCGGAAAACGTCACGGGCCTCGCACGCATGGTGCGCGCCTATGCACAGCCCGCAATGGAAAACGTGGCGCTTTGGCATGAGCGCGACATCTCGCATTCTTCCGTCGAGCGGATGATTGGCCCTGATGCTACGGTCACACTCGATTTCGCGCTGGCGCGGCTCGCCTCCATTATTGACAAGCTGGTGGTCTATCCTGCCGCCATGCAAAAGAACCTCGACAAGCTTGGTGGTCTCATCCACTCGCAGCGCGTGCTGATCGCACTCACACAGAAAGGCGTTGCACGCGAGGACGCCTACCGCCTCGTCCAGCGCAACGCCATGAAAGTGTGGGAAGGCGAGGATAATTTCCTCGCGCTCCTCAAGGCCGATAAAGACGTACGGGCCAAGCTGTCCGACAAGGAGCTCGAGGCCAATTTCAACCTCGATCACCACTTCAAGCACGTCGACACCATATTCAAGCGCGTATTTGGGAGCGCCTGAACGCGCCCGCAGCGTGATGCCTCAAGCTTCGACCATCCTCATTTTCGATTCCGGCCTCGGCGGCCTCACGGTATTCCGCGAGGTGAAGGCCGTGCGCCCCGATGCGTCGTACGTCTACGTTGCCGATGATGCCGGCTTTCCTTACGGCGAAATGCCCGAAAGCGCGCTGATCACGCGGATCGTCCATGTCATTGGCAAGGCAATTGCCGTCCATGCGCCCGACCTGGTCGTGATCGCCTGTAACACCGCATCCACGCTCGCTCTGACCGAATTGCGGGCCCGCTTTTCTGTACCCTTCGTCGGCACGGTGCCTGCTATCAAGCCTGCATGTGCGCAGTCGGTATCCAGGCGTGTTTCGGTCCTGGGCACTCAGGCAACCGTCGGCCGCGAGTATACGCGCGCGCTGATCCGCGAGTTTGCCGCCGGCTGTGACGTGCACCTGGTCGGCTCGCCGCGGCTTGCCGGCTATGCCGAGGCCGAACTCGCCGGGGCCGCTGTGGCTGACAGTATGGTCGAAGCAGAAATCGCCGGCTGCTTCATCGATGCGGACGGACGGCGCACGGACACGATTGTGCTGGCCTGCACGCACTATCCGTTGCTGCTTGAGCGCATTCGGAGCAACGCGCCGTGGCCCGTGACCTGGCTCGACCCTGCGCCTGCGATCGCCCGCCGGGTCGCAGATCTGATGCGTGAGCGGGCCGCACCCGAAAAACCGCCGCTGCCCAAATTTGAATTCACGTCGGGTCGCGTGCTTTCGCCAGAACTGACCGCTGCGCTTGGACGCTACGGTTTTTAGCCAAAAATATGCGGCCACACTTCGTGTGCGCCGCGCCAGATCATGTCGAGCGCGACGTAGAGAATAATCGCCAGGCCCGCATACCCGATCCAGCGGTGGCGGTTGAGCAGCTTGGCAATGAACCCAGCAGCGACGCCCATCAGCACGATCGAGAGTGCCAATCCGAACACCAGGGCCGCCGGATGGTCGCGCGCGGCGCCCGCGACAGCCAACACGTTATCGAGCGACATCGACACGTCGGCGAGTACGATCTGCCAGGTGGCCTGGGCGAAAGTTTTGCGCGGTGCATGCACGGTGTGGGAAGCGTCCGCACGGTGGGCACCCTGCCCGCGCAGTTCACGCCACATTTTCCAGCACACCCAGAGAAGCAGAATCCCGCCTGCGAGGAGCAGCCCGACGATTTCCAACAACTCCACCGCCACCGCCGCGAACGCCAGACGGAGCACGGT
>JBATYN010000293.1:0-5510 GCA_049674125.1 Pseudolabrys sp.
GAGTAAGTCTGGTCGAGCGCTACCGGAACCAGAATGTCGACAACCCTGTTCATGGGCTTGGTCTGGCCGATTCCGGGCGCTTAAGGAAGAGTGAAGAAAGCAATGCCACTCTTCCGGCCATGAGCGCTCTCCACGCGAGTCCCGACGTCGCCGCCGAAATCACGCGCTGGATCGGGCATCTCGGCGCGGAGCGGCGAATGTCACCAAAGACCCTGGAGGCCTATCGGCGCGACGTCTCCCAGTTCCTCGCCTTTCTAGCGGATCATCTCGGTGGCGCACCGACGCTCAAGCAACTGGCCAAGCTGGCGCCGGCTGACGTGCGCGCCTTCATGGCAGCCCGTCGCAGTGAGGGCATAGGCAATCGTTCGCTCATGCGCGCCCTCGCCGGCACGCGCTCGTTCGCGCGCTTCCTGGAACGTAATGGCAAGGGTAGGGTTGCAGCACTCAGCGCGATACGTTCACCCAAATTGCCGAAGAGCCTGCCAAAGCCGCTGGCGGTCTCAGCCGCCCGACAGATGACCGAAACGAGCTTGCGCGACGGCGAAACACGCGAGCCGTGGATTATCGCCCGCGATGCTGCGGTCCTCGCACTGCTTTACGGTTCGGGGCTACGCATCTCGGAGGCGCTTAGCCTGAAGCGCAACGATGTGCGGGCGGACAGCGATGCCATCACGGTGACCGGCAAGGGCAACAAAACCCGCATGGTACCCGTCCTGCCCCAGGTCGCTAAAGCAATTGCTGATTATGTGGCGCTCTGCCCCCTCGAACTGCCGTCGAACAGTTCTTTGTTTGTCGGGGCGCATGGAAAACCGCTCTCGCCTCGAATCGTCCAGCTGACAATGGCGCGTTTGCGTGGTGCGCTTGGCCTGCCGGAAAACGCGACGCCGCATGCACTGCGTCATTCATTTGCGACCCATTTGCTGGCGCGCGGCGGTGACCTGCGGGCAATTCAGGAATTGCTCGGCCACGCCTCGCTCTCGACAACCCAGATCTACACCGCGGTCGATGCCGAACGTTTGATGGAAGTCTACGCAAGCGCACATCCGCGCGCGTAACCGACCCTCTTGCACGCGGCCGCCTTTCCGATCATCGTGGTTCCAGGGTGGCTGGAGGGAAACGATGAGCGCGCATGAAAATCTCGAACACGCCGAACATGCCGAGCACGCGGCTCATTCAAACAAGCGGGTTGCACTTTTAATTGCGGTGCTGGCGCTATTCTTGGCTTTCTCTGAGACACTGGGCAAAAGCGCGCAGACTTCGGCAATCACCTACAACGTCGCCACCAATGATCTTTGGTCTTTCTTTCAGGCAAAGACCATTCGCGTGACAGTGCTGACAACAGCTGCCGAGCAGCTTCAGGTCGAGCTGGACCGGACAACTGACCCGGATGCAAAGGCGCGATTGCTCAAAACGATTGATGGCTGGAAGAAGACTGTTGCGCGTTACAACGATGAGCCCGAGACAAAAGAAGGCCGCAAGCAACTAGCGGAACGCGCAAAGGAGGCGGAAGAAAGCCGCGAACTCGCGCTGGCGCGCTACCATCAGTATGAATTCGCATCGGCTGCATTCCAGATCGGCATTGTGCTCGCCTCCGCGCAGGTCATTACGGGCATAGCTGCATTGGGCTGGCTCTCGAGAATGCTGGGCGCCGTCGGCCTCGGCTTTATGGCACTCGGCCTATGGCTGCCGCACGCGCTGCATTTGGGTTGACACTGCTGCTACGCCGGATCGCCGCGGTAGGCCCGGCGGCGCAATCGCATGAACCGGCGTACGAACTTGCTGGCGCGCTGGGGCTTCAGTAACCATTTCAATCGACGGACCCGCTGCCGTACTGGCTCGGTGATTTCGCGTGACCAACCGCGCAGCCAGATGAACCAGTCGTACATCCGGTGAAACCAACCTATCTGCAGCAGCTTGCCGCGGGTGACATCAAACACAAACGCGGTGACGCCGACGCCAAGAAATTTCGCGAACACCAACACCAGAATAACGCCGAGCCAGCCCTGTGTGGCAATGACGTAAACTTCAAGAAATTTCAGCGGCAGCAGGACGACAATGATCGGGATGGTGAAAATCGTAAGCGCCGCGTAAGGCGGCAGATTGTCAATCAACCGTCTGAGCCTGACTTTGACCCTGCCCCAGGGCACAATATTGACGACGCGAGCAACGACAGGCTCGAGGTGATCCCATAGCCACGCCTCGAGCAGGAACAGCAGTGCGAGGATGACTGATAGAAAGCGGAGAAGTTTGCGGCGCATGGGGATAATAAATAGTACTTCGCTGGCCTGCCGCAAATGAGGCGAAATAGCGTGCTTATACAAAGTCTGGTTGCTACGTCCTCACCCGTCCACCGTCGACATTGAGCGTCTGGCCGGTGATAAATGCAGCATCGTCGCTGGTGAGAAACGATACCGCGCCGACCAAATCGTCCGGCACTTCCACACGCTTGATCGCCTGCATTTGCGCAACTGCGGCAAATTCCTCATCCATGGTCTTAAAACCAGGGCGCGGTGAGCGCACGAGGGTGCCAGGCGAACGGGTGAGGCCCGGCGCAATCGCGTTGACAGTAATGCCGTCGCCGGCGAGATCACTGGCCAGAGCGCGCGTGAAACCAACAATGCCGCCTTTGCTCGCGACGTAGTGCGCAAAGCCTGTCACCACCGAGCCAAGAGTACTCGATGCCATGTTGACGACACGGCCCCACTTGCGGGTGCGCATGCCAGGCACGAAGGCGGCGGTGACCAGGAATGTGCCATCGAGATTGATCGAGAGTACTTTTCGCCAATCGGCGAAACTCATCTCGGGGAAATTTTTCTGCGGAAAAATCCCTGCACAATTCACGACGATATCGACCTGACTAAATTTTCCTTGCACCTCTTTGGCCATGGCGGCGACGGATGCTTCCGAGGACACGTCGCAATTCACCGCGAGCGCCGTGCGTCCGGCAGCCTCAACCAGCTTCACCGTGTCCTTACCGTCGGCAAGATCGGCAATTGCTACATGAACACCGTCTTCCGCCAGCCGCTTGGCGAAGGCTTGCCCTATCCCGTTCGCGCCGCCGGTGACGACTGCGACTTTGTCTTTGTGGCCTTTGGCCATGCGAAGTTCCTCCGGCAGGCATGTCGTCATCGCCGGGCCGCTCGCAGCGCGAGTCCCGGTGATCCCGATCAGGACGGCACGATGCCCTCCTAAGCGAGATGGCCGGGACAAGCCCGGCCATGACGAATGCTACATATGTATCGCCCGCTTGGCCACCGCCATTGCAGCTTCCTTGACCGCCTCCGATAGCGTCGGATGTGCGTGGCAAGTGCGCGCAATGTCTTCGGCTGAAGCACCGAACTCCATGGCGATGACGGCCTCGGCAATCATGTTACCGGCGTCGGCGCAAATCAGTTGCACGCCGAGAACACGATCCGATTTTGCATCGGCTAGAATTTTTACAAAACCATCTGTCGTTAAATTGACCTTGGCGCGCCCGTTGGCGGTGAAGGGAAACTTGCCAACGTTGTACGCTACACCGGCAGACTTCAATTCCTCTTCGCTTTTTCCAACGGTAGCGATTTCTGGATAGGTGTAGACCACATTTGGGATGGCGTCGTAATTCACGTGCCCTGCCTGCCCAACCAGAATTTCCGCAACTGCCACGCCTTCATCTTCGGCCTTATGCGCCAGCATCGGACCGGCAATCACATCGCCAATTGCCCAGATGCCCGGCACATTGGTCGCATAATAATGATCGACAACAATGCGCCCACGTTCGTCGATCTTCACCCCGGCTTCTTTAAGCCCAAGCCCATCGGTGTAAGGGACGCGACCAATGGCAACGAGAACAACGTCGGCCTCGACTGTCTCCGTCGCCCCGCCCTTCGCCGGCTCGATGGTTGCTTTCAATCGTTTCCCTGAGACGTCAACCGCAGTCACTTTCGACGATAGCTTGAACGCCATGCCTTGTTTCTCAAGCAAGCGTTGCGCCTGACGTCGCACTTCACCATCCATGCCCGGCAATACGCCGTCGAGAAACTCCACCACCGTTACCTGTGCGCCAAGTCGCCGCCAGACCGAACCAAGTTCAAGGCCGATCACTCCAGCGCCTACCACCAGAAGATGCTTGGGCACGTCCGGCAGCGAAAGCGCGCCAGTGGAAGAAACGACCCGCTTTTCGTCGATTTCGATACCCTTCAGCCGCGCGACATCGGAGCCCGTCGCAATCACAATGGACTTGGCTTCCAGCGTCTGCGTTTTACCATCGACACCTTTGACTTCGACTTTGCCGGGCGCGGCGATGCGCGCGCTGCCATGAAAGGCGTCAATCTTGTTCTTCTTGAACAGAAATTCGACGCCTTTAACGTTTCCATCGACGCCGTGGTCCTTGAACGCCATCATCGCATTGAGATCGAGTTTGGGCGTGGACACACCGATGCCCATCTTCGGGAATGTGTGACCGGCCTCTTCGAACAATTCCGACGCGTGCAACAGAGCCTTGGACGGGATACATCCGATATTGAGGCATGTACCGCCATACGTGGCGCGCTTTTCGACGACCGCCGTTTTCAGGCCGAGCTGCGCCGCGCGAATCGCGCAGACGTAGCCGCCGGGGCCGGTGCCGATGACGATGAGATCGTAGGCCATACGTTTATAAATCCAGCACAACGCGCGCGGGATCCTCCAAGCCTTCTTTCACCCGCACCAGGAAGGTGACCGCCTGCTGACCGTCGACAATGCGGTGATCGTAGGAAAGAGCGAGATACATCATCGGCCGTGCTTCGATCTTGCCTTCATGCACCACCGGACGCTCCTGGATTTTGTGCATGCCGAGTATTCCGGATTGTGGCGCGTTGAGAATCGGCGTCGACATCAGCGAACCGTAAACGCCGCCGTTGCTGATGGTGAATGTGCCGCCCTGCATGTCATCGATCTTGAGCGCGCCATCGCGCGCACGGCGGCCGAGTTCGGAGATCGTCTTCTCTATTTGCGCGAGCGACATGTGATCGGCGTCGCGCACCACCGGCACAACAAGACCCTTCTCGGTGCCGACGGCAACGCCGATATGATAATAATTTTTGTAGACGATATCGGTGCCGTCGATTTCGGCGTTGACCGCCGGGATTTCCTTCAAAGCCTGAATACAGGCGCGCACAAAGAATCCCATGAAGCCCAGCTTCACGCCGTGCTTTTTCTCGAAAAGCTCTTTGTACTGATTGCGCATATGCATCACGGCGCTCATGTCGACCTCATTGAAGGTCGTGAGCATGGCGGCCGTATTCTGAGCATCTTTCAGCCGCCGCACGATCGTCTGGCGCAGCCGCGTCATATGCACCCGCTCTTCACGCGCTGCATCGTCGGCCGGTGACGGCGCACGCATCTGCACCGGGCTAGAAACCGGCGTGGGCGTTGCTGCCGCACGCTCAATCGCCGCGATCATGTCGCCCTTGGTGACCTGACCGTGCATGCCACTGCCGGCGACTTTTGACGCGTCGACACCGCTTTCAGCGGCCATCTTCCTCACCGAC